>DYIG01000076.1 GCA_020723725.1 Thermaerobacter marianensis
TATGGGCGCATTGTCTACGAGGGTCTGCGCGGCGGTCTGGATTTTACCAAGGACGACGAAAACACCAATAGCCAGCCGTTCCTGCGCTGGCGGGAGCGCTTCCTGTACTGCATAGAGGCGGTCAAAAAGGCCGAAGCCGAGACCGGAACCAGGAAAGGCCACTACCTCAATGTAACCGCGCCTGACGTGGAGGAAATGTATAAGCGTGCCGAATTCGCCAAGGAGATCGGGATGCCTATTGTCATGGTCGACTTCCTGTGTGTTGGTTTCTCAGCCTTCACCTCCCTGGCCAAGTGGTGCCGCGACAACGGCATCCTGCTGCATGTTCACCGCGCGCTGCACGGGAACCTGACCCGCCAGAAGAACCATGGCATCAACTTCCGTGTTCTTTCCAAATGGGTGCGCATGATTGGGGGCGACCACCTGCACGTCGGCACCGTCCTCGGCAAGCTGGAGGGTAACCGCTCCATGGTTGAAGGGTATTGCAAGGTACTGCGCGATTCATATGTCGAGAAGGATCTTAGCCGCGGTCTCTACTTCGATCAGGACTGGTATTCTGTGCCTGCGGTAATGCCCGTCGCGTCCGGAGGTATTCATGCCGGCCAGGTTCATCTGCTCCTTGACATCTTCGGTGACGATGCCGTCTTCCAGTTCGGCGGCGGCACAATCGGCCATCCGTGGGGCATCGCGGCCGGAGCGACCGCCAACCGCTACGCCGTTGAGGCCATGGTCCAGGCGCGCAACGCCGGACGTGATATTGTAACCGAGGGAGAAGACATCCTGCGCGACGCCGCCAAGGAATGCCCGGAACTGAGGGCCGCTTTGGATATATGGAAGGATGTTACCTTTAACTTCGAATCGACAGACACACCAGATGTCGAGGTTACTGTTACAGTCTAATTCAAAATCTTAAAAACCGGAGGGGGTTTGCAAATGGCAATCCGCAGTATCAATCAAGGCACCTTTGGTTTCCTCCCAGCCCTGAATGACACCCAGGTAAGGGAGCAGATCCAGTGGGTTATAGACCAGGGGTATGCTGTCTCCTTGGAGTACACCGACAACCCGGATCCACGCGACAATCTATGGAGAATGTGGGGTCTACCCATGTTTGACCTGAAGGATGCGGCGTCAATCATGTACGAGTTCGAAGCTTGCCGCAAGGCCTATCCCGACTGCTATATCAAGATTAACGGCTACGACGCAGCCAGGCAGGGTCAGGCAGTCAGCTTCATAGGTCATTGGCCAGCAGCATAAATCATCCAGAGTATACGAAGGGGCATAGATGGTGTATCCAATCCTATGCCTCTTCAAATTCTCCATTCGGTTCCGGGCTTTCCGGGAGTGAATAATGGGATAGCAGTTCCAGCAAATCTCGCACCGTCAGACCGCGTTGAGCCGGATGGCGCATAGGCAGGTCTGTATGCAGGTCATAGCGATTACGGCGTCCCTCCCGGTGCCGGGTCAAGTAACCGGCTACCTCCAGGTCGTCGACGATGCTCTGGGCCGACCGTTCGGTAATGCCGACCAACTCGCCTATCTCTCGTGTTGTAACAGACGGATTACGGGCAATACACAACAGCACTTGAGCATGATTACTGAGAAAAGTCCATTTTTTCAACGCTGTTCCCTCCAGACGGAAATTATGACACGTTAGCCGGGAACATCCAAGATCGTTGACAGCGGCACATCTACGAAGTATGATTCACGAAGAATCGTTCGCCCTTTGGCAGGGGAGGGAAGTCGCCGTGACAGCTGGGCAGTGGGCGACCGCGGTTTTGTCGGGATCGACCTGGATTGGCAGCGCCATCGGTGTCCGGCAAGCACTGCACCAGGGCTTACCCATCGAAGAGGTTGCGGCCAAAACCGGTATAGCTCTAGCCATTCTGCACCGGTGGTTAATATCTCTGGAAGTCCTGGAAAGCCTTGATATGTCTGTCATCGGTGATTGCTCACCCATCCTGCAAGAGGATGAAACCAGCGAAACCCTTTACGCCCTGCGACAACTCCCACTGGATGCACGGTCCGTGGCGGCTCGTTACATGCTTGAGCGTCGGCTGCCAGCGTCTGCCGCCGATGAGTTGATCCAGGCGATTAAAGACTGCAGACGGCTGGGCGCCCGGGATGGATTCACCTGCGAACCCGGCAACGCCCTGGCCTTCAAGAAATGGCAAAAGGCGCTATTCAGCCGCTTGCCGGAGGAACGACAGCGCTACTTGCGTGAAGGACTCGAGTTGGCAGCAACCGAACGCGTGCGCAGCCTGTTTCAACGAGCTATGGAACAGGATTTCGAAACAGGCTCGTCGGAAAAAGAGCGCAGCGGGCCTACTCCATGGCATATAACGATGCGTTGGGTCGGCACAAAAAACCCCTGGCCCAGGCTGATACCCTATTGTGACGATCTGCAACTGGTTGGTGATCTCCGTTTGCAGGAGATGCAACCACGTAAATCGGACGGCCTGTGGTACGACGTTCCCGCTGGACGGTATGTTGCCGTCCCCGGCTGGCCGGAGGTAGTCAGACTGAGCAGTCCCATTGCAGTGCCCTATTCTGCGTCCATTGCTCCGCTTCTGGGAATGGTATTTCCGGGCGAAGACAACGCCTTGCTCATAATAGAGACCCACTGCGAGGAGCCCGATACCCCTTTAGGCAAAATCGCCCTTGTTGTGCGAAGGGTGGCCGATGATTCGGCACTGCCATTCCCGCCTGATGACGACGGAGCGGACCTGGATTTCTTAGATTGATTCCCTGGAGGAAAGACCTATGACAGCAACGGCCAATGCCCACGGACCCGCTTTGGATCCCAGCCGGGCCAGCGAACAGATTGACGTCCGAAAGGCCTTCAGTGAAACCCAAGTGCTGGAGGTGCTGGAGGATCTCGATAGGGAATTGGTAGGTCTCCGTTCCGTCAAGAACCGGATCCGGGAGATCGCGGCCTTCCTTCTGGTCGATCGCCTCCGACAGGAAGCCGGCTTCAAAGCCGCTCGGCCAGCGCTTCACATGAGCTTCACCGGCCGGCCCGGTACCGGGAAAACCACCGTCGCCATGAAAATGGCCAAACTCCTGTATAACCTCGGTTACATCCGGCGGGACCACCTCGTGGTTGTGACGCGCGATGACCTGGTGGGCCAATACGTCGGGCATACGGCTCCGAAGACAAAGGAAGTCCTTAAGCGCGCCATGGGCGGGGTGCTCTTCATAGATGAGGCCTACTACCTATACCGCCGCGAGAACGAGCGTGATTACGGTCAGGAAGCCATCGAAATCCTCCTCCAATTAATGGAGAATCAGCGGGACGATCTTGTGGTGATCCTCGCCGGCTACAAGGACAGGATGGAGGAATTCTTCCGGTGCAACCCGGGCATGCGCTCTCGCATAGCCCATCACATCGACTTCCCTGACTATACCCTTGACGAGCTAATGCAAATTGCAAAACTCATGCTGGCCCAGCAGATGTACTCTCTGGATGAGTCGGCAGAACCCGTGTTCAGGGGCCTGGTCGAGCAGGCGCTACAGTTGCCGCACTTCTCAAATGCCCGGACCATTCGTAACATTATCGACCTGATTAAACTCAGGCATGCCAATCGTATCTTCAGTTCGCAGGATAACGTCTCCGTGCGCGAATTAGTCTATATTTCCGCCGCAGACATTCCTCAAGACGAAATCATAACATAGTAACCCGGTAGCAGATGGAGGGATAGCCATGTTTCCGCCGGACAATTCGATTAACCTGCATCATCTACGGGTTTTCAAAACGGTTGCCGAGCTCTTGAGTTTCTCCCGCGCCGCCGAGGCGTTGATCCTCAGCCAGCCGGCGGTGTCGATGCACGTCAAACACCTGGAAGAGGTTATCGGCATGGCCCTGTTTGAAAAAGTGGGCCGGCGGATCAAATTGACGGAGGCAGGCGAGCATCTATACCAGTACAGCCAGCGGATCTTCGCGCTATTACAAGAAACCGGCCAGGTTATGGAATCCCTTCGCGGGGCGGAGCAAGGCAAACTCAGGGTTGCCGCGGACACCACCGCAGGTGTATATGTCCTGCCTGAATACCTCGGCACTTTCCGGCGAGCCTATCCCAATGTGGCCATTTCCCTCGAGGTCACCAACCGTTCCGCTGTTATCGAACGGCTGCTGCTACGGGACGTAGACCTGGCCGTAATCGGACAGATCCCCGAGGGAGAGCAGGAACTGGTGGCCACGCCCTTTCTGGTGAACGAGTTGGTCGTCATCGCCTGGCCGGAACACCGCCTGGCGGGGAAGCGTAATGTCCCGTTGGAAGAGCTGGCCGGAGAAACGTTCCTCATGCGTGAGCCCGGGTCGGGGACACGAGCCACGGCAGAACGGTTTTTTGCTGCGGCCGGGGTCCCAATTAACATAGGGATGGAATTAGGGAGCAACAGCACCGTCAAGAACGCGGTGGCCAACGGCCTGGGGATCGCCGTCATTTCAAGACGGGCGATAGACCTGGAGTTAAAGACTGGCCGTCTGGTCATCCTCGATCTAAAAGGGTTCGAATGTCTCCGCTACTGGCATGTCGTGCACGTCAACAAGCGATTTCTCCCCCCTCCAGCGGCTGTCTTCAAGAAGTTGCTGCTCGCGGATTCCTGTACTTTGCAAAAATCACCCGAATTGAATACAACTATGGCCTTTACGCCTTATACATGCGAAAATTCTGCTTAGCCTGAATTTGCAGAGGGGTGTGTTATGTCAACTCCACTGGTCGCGGTCATCATGGGGAGCCAGTCAGATATGACAGTCATGGAGGCAGCTATCCGGACACTTGACGAACTGGCAATACCGCACGAAGTGGACATTGTTTCCGCTCACCGTACCCCTGATCGCATGTTTGCCTTCGCCAGTTCAGCCCAGGCCCGCGGTATTGAGGTGATCATCGCCGGCGCCGGGGGCGCCGCCCACCTGCCGGGGATGACCGCATCAAAGACGACACTGCCCGTGATTGGGGTTCCCGTCCCCAGCGCTCACCTGAACGGCCTGGATTCCCTCCTATCCATAGTTCAAATGCCCAAAGGCGTGCCCGTGGCAACCCTGGCCATCGGACAGGCCGGTGCGGTCAATGCGGCCCTCCTGGCCGGCCAGATCCTATCCCTGAAATACCCCGAAATAAGGGTGCGAATCGAGGCCTACCGCCATGAAATGGCCAAAGCGGTTGAACTAAAAAAATGAAGGGTAAACGCGGAACTAGTTTACGTCCAGGCGGGCGCATTGGAATCCTCGGGGGCGGTCAATTGGGGCGAATGCTTGCCATGGAAGCGCGGCGCATGAGCTATAATACCCATGTCCTCGATCCCGATCCTGATTGCCCTGCCTCCAAGGTTTGCGACGATCAGGTGGTGGGCGCCCTGGATGACCCTGCAGCGGCGGCCCTCCTGGCCAGCCGGGTCTCCGCCGTCGCCTGCGAATTCGAAAACGTCAGCCTTGACGCCGTAACCGCCGCGGAGAGGGTATGCCCGGTATATCCCCGGGCCGAGATCCTTGGCATCGCCCAGAACCGGGTTAAGGAAAAAGATCAAATGGTTCGCTTGGGTCTACCCGTTCCCGCTTACGCACCGGTGCGGACACAGGAAGATGTAGAGCCAGCCCTCAGGGTCACCGGCCTCCCCGCGGTGTTCAAAACGGCAACGGGGGGCTATGATGGCAAGGGTCAGGCGGTTGTGCGCAGCCTGGAAGAGGCCCTTACGGCCTTTGAGGACCTCCGGCCCCATGCTGAACTGCTGATCCTGGAAAGAATGATTCGGTTTACCAAGGAGCTTTCCGTTGTCTGCGCCCGGGATGCCAAGGGTGAGATGGCCTGCTACCCCGTTGCCGAAAACATCCACCGGGACGGGATTCTGGACGTATCAATCGTCCCCGCCCGTATCAGCGAACCGGTCGCTGCGGCCGCCCGGGAACTGGCAATGGCCGTGGCCGAAGGCTTGGACTTGGTTGGCCTGCTGGCCGTGGAAATGTTCCTCGCGGACGAAAATGACTTATTGATCAATGAATTGGCGCCGCGCCCCCACAATTCCGGCCATTATACCCTGGACGCCTGCGCCTGCTCACAGTTCGAGCAGCTGCTGCGCATCACCTGCGGCCTGCCTCTTGGCAGCACCGACCTGTTGTCCCCGGTTGCCATGGTCAACCTGCTTGGGAATGTGTGGGTGGATTCCAACGGGGAACCTGACTTTGCTGCAGCCCTGACCGTACCGGGGGTTAAACTGCACCTCTACGATAAGAAAGATATCCAACCCCGGCGGAAAATGGGTCACCTCTGCGCCACAGCCCCCAACGCCGACCTCGCCTTGTCCAGGGCATTGACGGCCCGGGCCAAGGCGGGAGGATAACTTCTTAAGTGTTTGCCCGGCCACCTTAGACAGCACATCTCTAGGAGCACGTTGCAAAACCGCCCTTTCATTTAGGGATTGTCTAAACGAGACTGATATACTGCCAGGTTAGCAGGATTTAGTAACAATAATCTCCCTGAAATAACTTGAAATGAACAAATTGATACTTTTTACCCACCCGGGATAACCTTCTGCCAAATGACGAGTTATATCGGAAAAACTTCCACACTAATCAACCAGTTGGATGGTGGAAAAATGTCCAAATCGTTTCAGGACTACACCCGATTGCTTCAGTCATTCCGAAAAACCTCGATAAAGTCAGGAGAAAAAAATGGTTTCCCATTGAATCCGGTAGTTGGCACTAACTCATATAAGTGCCGAGAGCCAGATGGGGAGTGATTCGGAAAAACTTCCACACGGATGAACCGGTCAGATGGTGGAAAAATGTCCAAATCGTTTCGGATCGCCCCCCTTGGTCCTCTAGTCCAACATGCGGAGTTTCTTGGCGATTGCCCGCTCCTTCTCTGCTGTGGCTCTGATCACTTCTACCGCCTGATTTTCGATTCTCAATACACCCTAGCAGCGCGTTGCAAAACCACTCCGCTTCTCGGTATCGCAGAACGCCCTAATAGAGCACGGATGTTCGTCAGGCTCATCTATGATGTCTACCGACCCATTATGCCGGGCATCACCCCTCTTATTGAGGGATTATCGTGATCGATTTCGGCGACTTTTTTCAAGGAAAGCGATTTGATATTTTTTGCCACGGGAAAGACCCGGGGGTGCGGACATTTTTTTGGACTTTTTCACGCATAGCCTAGGCTCCGTCTATACTCCATTGGGCTCCTCGAACCCAGGGACATTTTAATGCGCTTCTCATTGTACCAATGCAGGTAGCGATTGAGCTTATCAATAAACTCCTCGATGCTGATTCCTGCCCACGATCTGCCGTAGAACATCTCATTCTTTAACCGCCCGAAGAAGCCT
>DYIG01000077.1 GCA_020723725.1 Thermaerobacter marianensis
TACGTGCCCGGTTGCACCGGGAGGCCGAGGAATTGGGTGGGGAATCACTGCACAGGCGGTTGGCTGAGTTGGACCCGCTGGCGGCGGCGCGCATTCACCCCAATAACGTGAGGCGCGTGGTTAGGGCGCTTGAAGTCTACCACCTGACAGGCGTGCCCATGACCCGGTGGGAGGGTGCTCAAAAGGAACCCGCCCTGTGCGATACCCTCAAGATAGGGCTCACCAGGGAGCGCGCCGATCTCTACTCCCGAATCGATGACCGGGTAGACCGTCAAATAGAGCGAGGCTTGGTTTCGGAGGTACGGCGCATTCTTGACATGGGCTATGGCCCGGGGCTGAAGTCCTTGCAGGCCCTGGGGTATAAAGAGGTGATCGCCTGCCTTCAGGGTGAGATGGACGAAGCTGAAATGATCCGAGTCCTTAAACGCAATACGCGGAGGTACGCCAAAAGGCAGTGGACGTGGTTTCGGCGCGAAAAGGATGTTCACTGGATTGATTTATCCACCAATGATGAGACTCAGGCCGAAGGGGTTGCTATAGAACTGATCAAGCAAAAGGGGTGGCTGTAACCGGACCCTGGTCCAGTTCAATGAGCCTTCCTATGCGTCCGGCTTTTATTGCGGCTTCGGCCAGTTGTAAGGCGGCTGCCGCGGCCTCAATTGGCGCGGTCAAGGGAGTGGCCGGGTCGTTCATTGCACCGATGAGATCCAGTAGAGAGCGCCGGATGCAGTCTCGGTATTGACCTTCGTAATCGGTGCGGCTGAGGCGTAACTTCACCCGGTGTGTGGCGGCAAAACCATGTCCCCGGGATTCCCAACACCCGCTGGCAGGGAGGGGTGTTGCCTCCAGGGACATGACTCCGGAGGGGCGAGCCTTTTCGATATGCGCCAGACTGGTCTCATCCAACAGTGCATGCAGTTCCAAAGAGGTCGGGACCCAGTCTTGCAACCTAACATAGCCTTTCTGGAACGTCAGGAGGGTTTCCGCCCGGTTTAAACCCAAGGGTCGGGTAAAAGCGTGGTAGTGCTCAACGACCGTGTCCTGATCGGGTCTGCCAGTACCATGCAAAACCGTGGCCTGCACCCTATCGGGTATCAAACCTTCCCTTTCGTTTTCCACGGTTATAGTTTGCACGGCCCGGGCCGGGCCCAACAGCCACAGGCTGAGGTCCAGGAAATGGATCCCGTGTTCAACAAGTATCCCCCCGCTTTGCCCCTCTGACCAGAACCAGTGGTTAGGTGGCAGGTCCCCATGAGCCTCATTCTCAACCCGCATGCGCTCGACTGTCCCCAGGGTGCCAGAGTTGATCAGCCCCCTGAGAAACTGGTAGTAGGGGTGGAACCTCATCACAAAATTTACGGCGACACGGTTAATTCCGAGGCGCTGGTCTTTGAGAATGGTTTCTATTTCATTTGAAGAAACGGCCCCAGGCTTTTCAACAAACACATGACTCCCGGCCGCCAGTGCCAAGCGGGTTATTGGCACGTGAAGAGCGGGCGGCGTGGCAACAATAACGATGTCAGCCCTTTTTGATTTAATGAGGTCCGCCCAGTCTGTAAACGCCTGAGGTGAACCCGTCGAGAGCCCTGATTCCCGCCTTGCCCGGTTCCAGACCTCCAGGGCCGAATCAAGACTGCTCCTCCTGCGGCTGGCAACGGCAGCTAAGTTCACTTCCTGGAGTCCGGCAATTGATTTGAGAATGAAACGCCCGAAAGCCCCACACCCTATCAAACCAAGGCTTGTCTTTCTGTTCATGTTGTTTTCCCTCCGGAGAGATAGTTTTTGCCGTAAACCCGCGTGGTATAAACCATAAGACAACGGTGGAGGATAGATTTATCAACCTGCTTACCGGGAAGAATGATTTCGGTTAGCGGTCGACTGGGAAGGGGAAATTTTGTTGCGAAACAGAAAAGGACCGCAACTGATCTATATAAGCACCTATCCCCCCCGCCGCTGCGGCCTGGCAACCTACTGTGAGGACCTGGTCAACGCCATTGAGGAGACCGGCCTCTTCGCGCCAGCCGGAGTGGTGGCCCTTTCGCAGACGCCCGGAGAGAACATTTACGGCCCCCAGGTGGTCCGGGAGGTGTTCCAGGACCGGCGTGCGGATTACACCGCTGCGGCCCGTTTTTTGAACGAAGCTGCGCCGGATGGGGTGTGTCTGCAACATGAGTTTGGCATCTTCGGAGGAACGGATGGGGATTATCTAGTCGACATGATCGAAGGGATTGAGGCCCCGATCTTCACCACTTTCCACACAGTGCTCAGCCGGCCGGATGCGTATAAAAGGGACCTTATGAGGTATCTGGCCGATCGGAGCGAATCGGTGGTGGTCATGGCCCCCAGGGCCGTTTCCCTGCTTAACGACGTTTACGGCATCGATCCGCACAAGATCGCCTTCATTCATCATGGCGCACCCGTTCCTACGCCAACCAGCAACCAGGAAATAAAGCGCCGCCTTGGGCTGGAAGGGTATACGGTTGTGTGCACACTAGGTCTGATCAACCCGGGCAAAGGCATTGAGTATATGATCCAGGCCATGCCCAGCATTGTTGAGCGGTTCCCGGACGTCATCTACTTGGTTTTGGGGCAGACCCACCCTGGTATCCTGAGGCACATGGGTGAGATATATCGGGATTCCCTCCTCAAGATGGTGGAGGACCTCCGCTTAACCCGTCACGTCAAGTTTGTGGATTCTTATCTCACGCGGAACGAGATCCTAGACTATCTCTCGGCAACCGATATTTACGTTACGCCCTACCTGGGTAAGGAGCAGATCACCAGTGGCACGCTCGCCTATGCGATAAGCCTGGGAAAGGCAATTGTTTCTACGCCTTATATGTATGCGGAAGAACTCCTGGGCAACGGCGCCGGGATTCTGGTCAATTTCCGGGACCCGGAGGGCATGGCGCAGGCGGTTATAGAGATACTGTCATCTCCTGAGCGGCGCAAGGGTTTGGAACTCAGGTCCTCAAGTCTGGGGCAGATCATGGTTTGGCCAAGGGTTGCCCGGCAATACTCGCGCCTTTTCATGGAAAAGGTATCCGGCGGAATGAACCGGGGCAGCCGTGCTGTTGCCATACCGGTCAATGGGGCGTATTGAAATGCGGCACTTGGCGCGCCCGGGTTTGAAAATGGAGCACCTTGTCAGGATGACAGACTGCACCGGGATGATACAGCACGCCGTCCACTCCCTTCCTGACAGGTTTACTGGTTATACGACGGATGATAATGCACGAGCCCTGATAGCTGCCTTAAAACTGTACCAGCAGGGTTTTGGTCCGGAAGCGCTGCGTCTCGCGGAGGGATACCTTTCCTTTCTGCACTACGCGCAGACTGATTCCGGCGAGTTCCGCAATTTCATGGGCTATGAAAGGCGCTGGCTTGAATCCGAAGGCTCGGAAGACTGTTTCGGCCGGGCCTTATGGGCCTGTGCCCAAACGGTTACCTCTCTGCCTGGTTCGCCGCTGGCACGCGTTGCCGGTCGCATGATGGATAAGTCAATGAAAAACGTGGGGGACCTGGGGTCTGTTAGGGGTAGGGCTTTTGCCCTTATGGGCCTTCACGACCTGGTATCCTTTCACCCGGAGCAGAATCGAGCTTACCACCTGCTCAAGAACCTGGCCGAATCCCTCGCGGAGGATTACCGAAGCACTTCTGATTCCGGGTGGTATTGGTTTGAGGACATGCTCACCTACAGCAACGGCATTCTGCCGATGGCTATGTTTTTAGCTTACTCTGCTACAGGGAAGAGGCGGTTCTTGAGTATAGCCGTAGAAAGTCTGGCTTTTCTAACGGAAGTGGTTTTCCCGAGAGGGGTGCTCCACCTTGTCGGCAACAAGGGCTGGTACCGGCGCGGCGGGGCCAGGGCGCTCTATGACGAGCAACCGGTGGATGCCGCAGCTATGGTCCTGGCTTGCCTTGCCGCTGGGAAGGTAACCGGCAAGCCGGAATACCTCCACCTCGCGGAGTGTTCATTCCAATGGTTTCTGGGGCGTAATTCTCAAAATCGGGCGCTTTACGAGCCAACAACCGGAGGGTGCTATGACGGCCTTACCCCTGATGGCGTGAATCTCAACCAGGGGGCTGAATCCCTCCTTGCTTACATGCTGGCCAACCTCTCGCTGGCGGAATCCCGATCGGCGGCGGGAACAACGGCTGCCCGGAGTGGTACCTCATGATGGGGTATGTGATGCAAACGGTCGACAAACCTTGGGGCCGCGAGATATGGTGGGCGGTTACGGATCGTTATGTGGGAAAGATCCTCCAGGTCAAGGCCGGGCAGTCTCTTAGTCTGCAATACCACCGGCGCAAACTGGAGTCCATGTTCTTTCGCCGGGGGGCAGGTTGGCTTTTCCTCCACGATGTTTACCACCCCATCAGTGAGGGAATGGCTATAACAGTTGCTCCCGGTGTGGTTCACAGGGTGGTTGCTGAGGAGGATCTGGAGATTTTTGAAGTTTCTACCCCGGATATGGATGACGTGGTTCGGATTGAGGATATTTACGGGCGTTTGGAGGTGAAGACTCCGTGGACATAACGAACGGGGAGATTAAGGACGAATTCCTCTCCCAGCATCTGTATAGCTTATTGCACGAATTGCCCTTTTTGGGGCATTTCCCCATCAAGGCCGAATGCCGTAGTGGAGTGGTTTACCTCAAGGGTATCGTGGACTCCGACGAGCGCAGGCATTTGGCCGAAGAGCTGGCAGAACACATGCCGGGCGTAAGAGGGGTTGTCAACGAGCTGTCGCTATTCAGCAATGAATAAAGCAGTAATGAATAAGTCAACGGGGGGTCTAGCTATGGATTACGGCCACTTTTCACCGGATGGCCGGGAGTATGTGATCACGGACCCGGTAACACCAAGGCCTTGGGCTAATTACCTGACAAACGGCAAGTATTGCTCTCTGATCTCGCAGACCGGCGGCGGGTATTCTTTTGTGGAGAGTTCCGGGTATCACCGGCTCACCAGGGCCCATCCGGCCAACATGGTTTTTGAGGACAGGCCGGGTAGATACGTTTATGTTCGTGACGAAGAGACAGGCAAGTTTTGGTCGATAAACTGGCAGCCCGTGCAGGCCCCTTATCAATCCTGGGAGGCCAGGCATGGGCTTGGCTATACCGTCATCCGCTCCACCACGGATGACATCGAGGGCGAAATACTCTACTTCGTACCCCTTGACGATGACCTGGAGGTCTGGAGGGTTAAGGTCGTAAATAGGTCCAATAAGAGGCGTATCCTATCCCTGTTCAGTTTTGTGGAGTGGAGTCTTGGTAGCTACGGGTTTGACATCCTGGAGACAAGCTTTGCCAACCTTTTCAAGAACGTTAAGTATAAGGACGGGATAATCACCGCAGGCATCAGGCTTTGGAGCGTTGGCCACGGCCCTGCCAAGCCGCATATACCCTGGAACCGCACGGCCTTTATGGCTACCAGCATTCCGGTCGTGTCGTACGAGACCCTGAGGGAACGCTTCATCGGCATGTACAGGTCGGTTTCCAACCCGGCAGCGGTGGAAAGGGGTTCATGCAGTGATTCCGACGCTGATGGCCAGGATGCGGTTGGCGCCCTGCACACCCGCGTTGAGCTTGACCCCGGACAGGAGCAGGTGTTTACTGTAGTCTTGGGGGCAAGCGCCCGGCCGGAGGAAATCCCGCAGGTTGTTTCTCGCTACAGGGACCTCGGAGTGGTGGACACCGAGTTCAAAAGGCTGAAGGATTTCTGGGAAGACTATACCGGCAAGGTCTGGGTCGAAACCCCGGATTCTGATTTCAACCTTTCGGTGAACATCTGGAACAAATACCAGTGCTGGGTGACGTTTAACTGGTCCAGGATGGCCTCCTACTACATAGGCGGCGGGTCCATCGTGGGTTTCCGCGACAGCTCCCAGGACCTCCTCGGGGTATTGCCGATCAACACCGAGTGGGCCCGCAAGAAACTCCTCTATATGTGGAGGCACCAGTTTCATGATGGAGGCACGCTGCACAACTGGGACCCTATCACCGACATGGGCCCCAGGACAGGCCATTCGGATGACGCCCTTTGGCCGGTGCTGGCGACTGTCTGGTATATAAAAGAAACGGGTGAAACGGACGTCTTAAATGAGATCGTTCCCTTCTATGACGGCGGGGAGGGGACCGTTTACGAGCACATTCAGAAGTCCCTCTCATTCACCCTGGGCCGGGTATCAAGGCGCGGGATTCCCCTTATGGGGGAGGCGGACTGGAACGATGCCCTCGACCAGGTAGGCATCGAAGGCAAGGGTGAGAGCGTCATGTCCGCAGAGTTCCTTTGCTGGATGCTGGCAGAGGTCGCTGAAATCAGCCGTGCCATCGGCGAGGATGCACAGGCGTCTGAATATGAACACGCCTTTGATGACATCTCCCGGCGTCTTAATGAGCTCTGCTGGGACGGGGACTGGTATACCCGCGGGGTGGATGACCGCGGCGAGGTCTTCGGCAGCAGGCATAACAAATACGGGCAGATTTATCTCAACGCTCAGACCTGGGCGGTGTTGTCCGGTGTCGCACAGGGCGAGCGCGCGGCGCGCTGTCTCGATTCGGTCAAGGAGAAACTGGACACCCCCTACGGACCTTGTCTGTTCCTGCCTGCATATAAGGAAATCGAGGACAACATCGGCATAATTACCATGTTCGCCCCTGGTGTAAAGGAAAACGGGACGATTTTCAATCACACGGTATGCTGGGCCATCATAGCTGAAGCCAAGCTAAGGAGGGAACGCGCCTTCGAGCTTTGGAAAAAGTCCTCGTTTGTGAGCAGGGGGAAGAACCCGGGTCTCTATAAGACCGAGCCATACGTTTATGCCGAGTATGTCTACGGGGCGGACTCCCCCTTCTTCGGGCAGGGGGAATTCACCTGGACCACCGGGACCGCGGCCTGGATGTTTCGAGCCAGCCTGGACTGGATACTGGGGATACGGCCCGCCCTGGGAGGGCTGCTCGTCGACCCTGTCATCCCGGCTTCGTGGGGCGGTTTCAGGGCCCGCAGGAATTTCCGCGGGGCCACCTATGAGATAGAGGTGAAGAACCCGGAACACGTGGTCTCCGGGGTTCGTGAAATCTATGTCGACGGAGACGCTGTGGACATGGAAGATGGGATACCTCTGATACCGGAGTACAACGACGGCAAGGTTCACAAGGTGGAGGTCATCATGGGCAGCGGCGCCGGCAAGGGGCTGGCGGCTGCTGGCGCCAAGGCCGCGAAACGTGGTTAATCCAAGTGTTCAAGGGACCACTGGCTTTTTATGTCTACCCCCGGAGGAATAAGCGCCGGTCACTGCCGG
>DYIG01000078.1:0-589 GCA_020723725.1 Thermaerobacter marianensis
CGGTCAACGACCGGAAAGGCCACATGGTTATCCATCTCCATGAGTGCATTGCTTGGCAACGGGGGGATGCTTAGCACACCAAGCACAGTGGGGTCATGCAGGCCGCGCACAAAGTTGCTATAAGTGCACTGTTCTGCAAGGGTGGGGACAATCTGCACCGGCGCCCTTAAAATCGCAGAGAGAGAGGTTGTTGCGGCACGGCAAAAGTTTTCATGCACCAGGAGCAAAGTCCTGAGCTGCTCCTTGGGGAACTTGTCCGGGCTCCGGAAGTCATAAAGCCTGATGTCCTTTTTGGATGAACCCTTGTGAGCCATACCGTCAATCAACATCTGCACCCCTCCACCCCCTGCCTACTGGACGACGAAGTCCCTGAAATAGACGTCCAGGACTTGTTCCTGACCAAGGGATTCGTTAACCCCACGGAGGATCTCCGCGCGCAGGTTAGCCATGCCTGAATCCCCGCCTAACTGCTCCGCTGTCTTGGAACGGAGGATTTCGAGAACATGGTGACGCGCCATGCCGATTAGCGCTTCATCGCCGCCCTTGTCCCCCTTGCCATGCCCGCCACCGCCGGACTCCTCTTCCGCAG
>DYIG01000078.1:599-7137 GCA_020723725.1 Thermaerobacter marianensis
GTGGAGTTCAACCTCAACCTGCACGTAACGATTTACGCCCTGGTCAGCCAGGTTAGTCGTAATCTTGCCAAGGTTCAGGGACTTGCCAGGTTGCTGGCTTGCCTCCTTGCGGGCCTTTCCCTTTGACGGCGCTGCGGCAGCAGCATCCGCTGCACCCGACTGTTTGGCTCCTAAAAAGAAGGCGCCCGCGCCCACGCCCGCCATGGCAAGAACTGCACCCACTATCACCAGAACCTTCTTCAAATCCCCACACCTTCCTCAATCGTTTGATCAAGGCACCGTCCGGGTCCGTTGACCTGGCGCCTGTAGTCGATGACCCGGCGAATAACCTCTGCAACCGGTTCTGCCACAACAAAACTCTTGCCATTAACCAGTGCGATGACAGTATCGGGATTTGCTTCCACTATCTCTATAAGTTCGGCGTTAATCACCATTGCACCGCCGTTAAGCCTATGTACTTCTATCATCCCTGCACCCCCACACCGCCGCTCGGATTCCGGGGGATCCAATAGCCCCCCGGAATCTAATCAAAGGCGGCCGGAATTACCTCTTGATATTGGCAAGCTCCTGCAGCATCTCGTCTGAGGTTGTAATCACCCTGGTGTTGGCCTGGAATCCACGCTGGGTAACGATCATGTCGGTGAATTCCTGGGCCAGGTCGACATTGGACATTTCAAGGTTGCCGCTCATTATCGAACCGCGCCCCCCATTCTCCGCCGTTCCAATCATCTTGCTGCCCGAGTTGGTGGATTCCTTGTAGAGGTTGTTTCCCATCCGCAGCATGCCCGCCGGGTTATTGAAGTTGGCCAGGGCTATTGCCCCCAAGTTCAGGGTAAACCCGTTGGAGAACACCCCGCTCACACTGCCGTCCTTGCCGATGGTGATGTTCGTCAGGGTACCGCTCGGGTTACCGTTCTGCCTCTTGGCCAGGGCCGTGAATCCAGAGGTATACTGTGTGAGTTCAGTAATATCAGGCAAGACCTCCACTGCGTTAGCACCCGTCGGCTGGAAGATAAAGGGGTTGGTAAGGTTCGGGGGCATGGCCGAGTTCGCAATCTGGGTGGCCGCCTCGTCCACCTGGCCGCTGCTGGTAAAGACCACTATGCCGGTCTGCTTGGAATCCGATCCATTGCCCAACTTAACCGTCTCCGACTCCAGCGGGTTGGTTCCGGTGGCACTGGTGTCCAGGAAGGCATCAACCAGAGGGTAGGCGGGGTTAGCCACGTTGGTCAGTTGAGTCACCAGGTCGCTCAGGGTCGCACCGGCTGGGAAGGTTACATTGATATCATTACCACCGAGGGCATTGGGGGTCACCGTCGTGTTCCAACCCGCTCCCGCAGTTAGAATGATCTGGTCGTTGTTGCCAGCTGCGCCGTGGGTCTTGCTCTCGATATGCACCCCCGGTCCGGTTAGGCGACCCACCCCGGTCGCCGAGGCGTAGCCACTAAGGAAGACCTCACTGGCCTGTGTCAGGATGGCATCCTGGCTGGACTGGCTCAAGGTGCTGAAATTGGGGTAATACGTGGCCAGATAGCTTTGAATCAATGCGTCGCTGGCGTCGAGTGAGACGGTATACATCCATTCACCGGAAACCCCGGTTGGTTCAAAGGTTGTCATGACCCTGTGCACGTTGCCCAGGGAATCGTATATATCCATCGTGGTCTGGTGCTGGGTCCCTACCGCAGCATTGGCGTTCAGGTTGCCGCCAAAGGATATGGAGGTACTGGCGGTCGGAGGGTAGGAACGCCCGATAGGCACATTGATGCTGCCAACGGAGACGCTGGTGTTAACGTTTCCCGATAAATCGGCTGTCCAGCCCATCACCTTCAATCCGGTGCCCTTGTCTATCATGTTACCGTCACGGTCGAGGTCAAAGTTCCCCGCACGTGAATAGAAGAGATCAGTGCCATCAGACAGAACGAAGAAGCCCTCACCCTGGATCGCCAGGTCAGTAACCTTCCCCGTCGACTGCATGCTCCCCTGAGTGAAGATACTATCGATACTCCCAATGTTTGTCCCCAGTCCAACCTGCATGGGGTTGGTACCTCCCATGCCACCATGCGGGGCTGTGGCGCCCTGCATGGTCTGCACCATCATCTCTTGGAAGTTAACCCTGCTACGCTTAAACCCAGCTGTGTTGACGTTAGCTATGTTATTGCCAATAACGTCCATCTTAATCTGGTGGCTCTTCAGACCGGACACCCCGGAAGAAAGCGAGCGCATCATTTTTTATCTACCCCCTGATCGTTTTTATTTGCTCTTCAGAAGACTGACCATCTGCTCCTGAAGGGTCTGGATCTGCCTTAACATGTCAGCCATTTCCCTCAGAGTCTCGCTTGATTGCTGCTGGCTCGCACCCATGGCGCCGAACGACTCGTTGAGGTTGGTCGTTTGCTCCAGCGCTGAAAACTGGGCCAACTGAGCAATAAAGTCCTTGTTGTCAGCAGGGTCCATCGGGTTTTGGTACTTCAGCTCCGTAACCAGCAATTGAAGAAAGGCGTTTTTATCCAGATCAGAGCCCTTCCGTTGCCGACCCCCTTCCAACGTTTGACCCGTGGTCGAAACACTCGTAACGTCGTGGATCACAACCTCGCACCTCCAGTACCAATTAGTTCTGGTAGTGTTCCCAATTCATGCCAGGCAGTTCAAAACCCCTGTGGCATCAGACCGCCTGTGCTCAGCCTCGCTTTCCCTTCTGTTCCCCGTTCCAGGCGAGCCGTCCCGGACGTGAACGTCATCGGTCTGATCCCGTCTATACTCCCGTCCACCGGTGTGTTGCTGCTGGCCGGACACCTCAGCGCGCAGAAGATCTATGTTTATGCCTCGCTCGGAAAGGGCTCCCTCCAGTTGCCAAAACCCTTCCTTCAAAAGGGGTATTACCTCAGGACGGTCTACGGTGAACTCCGCCGACAGGGTGTTGTCACGCCAGGTGAGCTCCACCCGCACGGAGCCGAGTTCCTCCGGGTCTAGGCGGAGCTGCATGACCGTGCTGCCATCCTCCTTCTCAAGGAGCACCCGTTCTCTGACCATTCGGAAGACTTCATCCAGGCTATGGTTCCCGGTGTATGGCAGTTCAGGCACGACTGACGCCGCTTCGCCACGATAAACATGTGCCAAAGGGGAAAGCCCGCTCTCCCATTGCGACGCACCCCTTGCAGCGAGACCGGCTCCCTGGGATAACTCAACGGCGGGCTCAACAGCTTGTCCGCTGGTCCGTGCGCCACCCTGCAGTTGTTCCGGGGACAGGGTGTAACTTGGCTCGTGGGGCCCCTGATTGGCGTCCACCCGAACCCCCTCTGTCACGATCTCCCTGTGATCATCACTGTTACTGAAGGCCATGGCACTCTGAGCCATTCCCTCAGCGGAATCATGGGCTGAAGCCATTGCGGCCTGGCCATGGCCATTTCTGAATGCCTCATTTGATGACGCGTCTGACACTTTCACAACCCTGTCGCCAACACCCTGAGGGGTAATTGTCTGAACCGCGTCTAGCGAGGCATCTTTGATAACGCCGACATTACCTTGACTGTCATGAGGGTCTGTCGCAACCACGGTCCCCGTGGGCACGGCCTCTGTGCGCACCGTTTTTGCAGTCACGGTCTCTGGGCGCACGGCCCACGTGTTGCTGTCCGTGGTTTCAACCCCCTTGAGGTTGATGGCTGGTTCCACGACCAGCTGATCCCTAACGACGGTAACTGATGACATCTCAAAGTCCGAGCTCTGCAGGGAGACCCATTGAGGCACCACGGCAACACCTTGCACCCCCTGAGACTGATTGGAATCCTTCTCTTGACCCGTCATGACTTGCCGCCCCAGGCCCTCTGTCAACTGCAGCGAAGGCATCATGCAGGCCAAAACAAACACGGTCATATTCAGGTCATCAGCGGCTTGCTTCCGTTTATTGCCACCCGAAACGACTTTCTTTTCATCGGTTTCACCAGCCACTCCAGGCGGGATTAACCCGTCCCGGGAAGGCTTATCCATGTTTTGACCACCACTTTTGAGCACTTCAAGGATCCCGGCAAACGGCATCAGGGGTCGCACCTCAGAAGCGGATTCCGAGGTTTCGGAAGCGGCACAGCCACCCTGCAAACAGCCCCCCGGTTCTCTAACCCCGGGCACATCACCCAAAACCAAAAGGTTAACCAACGACACACCTCTTTTCATCCGCGGCATATCCGGCCTGCCTGACAAAACCTATGGCAGCGGCTTCATCAAGGGCCTGTGCCTCCTCGGCCCACATGGAGGCAGTGTAAGAAGCCAACTCGCGGGTGCGTAACGTCTCGAGGGCTTTCCTTTCTTTCCTCTGCTCAACAAGGGCCGAGCGGGCTTCTGCCGCTTTTTGCCTGGCTTCCGCCAGGATACAGGCTGCCTCATCCCTGCGCATGGCAAGAACCTTCAGGTACCTGTCATGAACGGCCCAGTCCCAGGGTTTGAGCCCCTCCTTCCGACGTTCAATCAGGAGTGCGCCCGCTTTTTCAAAGCCTTGAATGGCGCTATCCAAAAGGAGTTCCGCGTCCTTCTCCAGCGCCAGGGCGGCCGCCAGTTCCTGTTCCAGTGCTTTCTCCTTCCTGACGGCCAGGTCAAGGACCCGCTGCAAGCGAAAATTAAACCGCCGCATCAGCGCCGACCCCCTTTGGCCCCAATATAGCCAGCAGCTCTCCCCGCGCCCGATCAAAGTCCGAGCATTCCCGGGAGTCCTGCTCAAGGAACCGCCTCATATCGCCTATCAATGCGCATGCGCGGTCGACCTCTGGGTTTGCGCCCTTCCTGTAGGCGCCTATGTTTATCAAATCCTCCGTTTCCCGATAGATCGCCAGGTTCTTCCTGAACTCCCTTGCAGCCCGTCGATGGTCCGGGCTAACCAGGTCATCCATCAGCCGGCTCACACTCTGGAGAACGTCTATTGCCGGGAACTGCCCCTTTTCCGCCAGGTGCCGGGAAAGTATGATATGCCCATCGAGGATTCCACGAGCCGTGTCGGCAATGGGCTCGTTCATATCGTCACCGTCTACCAGGACGGTGTAAAAACCGGTTATGCTCCCGTGTTCCGTGAGTCCAGCCCTCTCCAGCAGGCGCGGGAACAGGCCGAACACAGAAGGCGGATACCCCCTGGTGGCAGGCGGCTCCCCGGCAGCCAGACCAACCTCCCTTTGGGCCATGGCCAGCCTGGTCAGGGAATCCATGAGCAACAGCACGTGCTGGCCACGGTCACGGAAGTACTCAGCCAGACTGGTAGCCAAAAGGGCGGCTTTCAGACGCAAGAGCGCCGGTTGGTCGGAGGTGGCCACCACCAAAACCGACCGCTGCAGGGCATCACCCAATTCCTTTTCAATAAAGTCACGCACCTCCCGGCCACGCTCCCCTATGAGGGCGATTACGTTGACGTCAGCCTCTGTGCCACGCGCTAGCATGCCCATGAGGGTGCTCTTCCCCACACCGCTACCGGCGAAAATCCCTATCCTCTGTCCCCTGCCGACCGTGAGCAGGCCGTCAATAGCCTTGACACCCACGCCCAAACGCTCATCAATCCTCATTCTGGTCAGGGGGAGGGGGGCGCTGGCGTTCAGCGGGCGGAGCCCTTCCATGGGTATTGGTCCCCCCCCGTCTATCGGTTGCCCCAAACCATTGATCACCCGGCCGAGGACCCCCTGCCCAACAGCCACCCTCAGATCCCGCCCCGTTGCCTCAGCGTAACTGCCGGGGCCGATGCCTGTCATATCCCCCAGCGGCATAAGGATCACCCTGCCGTTGCGAAAACCAACCACCTCAGCGGCCAGCTTTTCACCCTTGTCACGAGGCGAAACCAGGCAGACCTCGCCTATCTCCGCCGCAGGGCCGACCGCTTCGATGGTCAGGCCAACAACCTGAGCCACCCTCCCCATCCTCTTAACGGGCCGGGCCTTCCGGATGGCGGTAACGGAACGGGTCGCGATTTCATCAAAAATTTGTAATTCACTCGCCGCGAGAGAACCCGGTGACACCTTCAACGACCTCCTCCACCGCCATCTTCAAGCCCTGCAACTGGGTATCCAGACCGGCATCCCAGACCCCCTCCGGGGATTCGATGAGCACCCCTCCTCGTTCTATGCGGGGTTCGGGGTTGATGGTAATCCCTTGATTGACATCCAAACTGGATAAAAGCACCTCTCGCCCCTCGTCAAGGAACACGGCGTCTCCGGGGTTAACTGTCAATACCACATCCCCACCGGGCCGTGTTTCCGCCAAAACAGCCGCCACAAGGCGGACAATGTCCTCAGGTTGCAAGGTGAGCTCCCGGCGCAGAATACGGCGGGGAGACCTCGGCCACAAGGGCCTCAAAACGCCCCTGCAAATCGGCGATCTCCCGCCGGAAATCCTCCTGCATACGCCTCTCCGTCTCCCTTGCCGCCTCCAGATCCCCCTGGGCCTTGGTCAGCATGGCACGAAGCTCCTCCAGTTCGGCATTCCGTTTGTCAACCGAATCTGATTCAAACTCCTCAGACCCCTTGGTGGACGAAATCCCCTTAACCGGCTCAGGTTCAGTGTGAGATACGGT
>DYIG01000079.1 GCA_020723725.1 Thermaerobacter marianensis
TATGAGCTGGCCTATAAGTTGGGTTGCAAGGGAATAACCTACTTCAGAGAGGGGAGCCGTACAGGGGTGCTATCCGAAGTCAAGGAAGGCGAAGGCAAAGGCAAGGAAGCGGTTCAGGACGCCGAGGGCGCCGGTAAAAGGGAAGAAAACCAGCAAGCCGGTGCGGGTGCTGTGCGCCAGCTTGCTATTCTCCCCCAGGTGGGAGGCCCGCGCGACCTGGCGGAAAGGGCCGGTATCAACGGCACGTGGGGGGATATTCGGCCAATTGACCGCCCCCTGCGCCTCCAGGGCTTTACCGATGTAAAGGAAACCCCGCTGGGTAAGTTGTTTTTAACCTTGAACGTGCTCGACGGGCATCCAATAGAGCTCTTCGCCCAGATCGGCAAGGCCGGTTCCGATGTCTCCGGGTTCACCGAGGCGGTGGCGAGGCTGGTTTCGTTGCTGCTCCGCAGCGGCGTGGCGCCCGATGAGGTGGCCGCGCAGCTCACCGGTATCGGGGGCAGCCGCTCGGTTGGTTTCGGTCCGAATCGCGTGCGTTCCGTTCCTGACGCCATCGGCCAGTTCTTGGGGGAATACCTGAACCGCTGGCATGATTCGGAGGCCCACAAGTCTGCCGGTGGCTCCGGGGCCAGCAACCAATAGGGGTTATGACGAATCGCAGCCTCCGTTGGCGGCTACACAAGCCCAGACTGGCGGGGCAGCGGCGGAGGTTGCGGCCAGTTCGACCGCTTCGACGGCCACCGCCACGATGGAGCAGGCGGCTACCGCTGGATTTGTCGGCAAAGTGGCTCTTAACGGTAACGGGAATGGTGACGGCCATGGCGGCTTCAATGGGGAGAAGACAGCCAAGCTGGAGGCATTGCTCAGCGGGCAGCAACGGCCTGGGAGTCTGAGTCTATGCCCGAGCTGTGGGGATCACAGCCTCGCCCCGGTCGAAGGGTGCAGCACGTGCCTGGCCTGCGGGTACAGTGAGTGCTGATTAGAATAAACACCCGGTGAAGTTACAAATGAGCTAAAGGCCCTTAAGATTAGATCTTTGGGGCCTTTCTCTGCATCAGGTTCTACAGCAGGATCTACTTGAAAGGGATAGTTTAGTTGGCAACCCAAACATAATTATTGCTACACCCAAGTTTGAGCCGTAACCAGTTAACCAGTACCATGGTTTTCCGCATACAGTATATATTTTGTGCATAAAGATCTCACCCCACAGGCTAAGCTAATTGGAAATTGTGCTACGGTTGTATAAACGGCGCGCCCTATTCCCAGTTTATATAATAATACATGTAAAAAACTGTCGAAATTTATTGATTTTTCGTTTTATACGCCGTGATAAAGACTGCTTTAGGTTGTATTACCCGGATCACGCGCCACAAGGACGCTGCATTTGGCGTGCCTCACCACATAATCTGAAACGCTTCCCAGAAGGGTTCTCTCCAAAGCGGAATGCCCGTGCGAGCCAATAACGATAAGATCGGCGCCCTGTTTCTCGGCCTCGTTGACTATTTCTACTTTGGGGTTGCCGCCCCCCATAATGTAGGTGAATTCAACGCCGTTCTCTTGCGCCAACCCCTGAAAATCGTTGAGCGTACGCCACCCTTCTTCCTGCATCTCCCGAAGGGCTTCGCCGTAGTGTACCCCAAGCCTCATGGCCAGGTGGCTGTCCACCACATACAAGCCTACTACTTCCGCTCCCATTGATTTCGCCAGTGCCACAGCTTGGCTGGAGGCTATCCCTGAGAACCTGGACCCATCTACCGCACAGAGTATTTTGTTGTACTTATGCATGGCCATTCCCCTTTTTTATTACATCTTATGGTGCGCTGGTATGCTGTACAAGACCCTAATGGGTTAGTAGGCGAAATATGGTTCTCTCGAACTGGGAGGAAAAACGCCATAAAGGGCGAATTACAGCCGTCATGGTCTCAAAAAATGTAAAGATATGCAAGTTGTTCATTATTGTTATAGCCTTTTTGTTAGCGAATTCGGCAATTGCATATGGTGCCGAGAGGGACAGGTTAGCCTTTAACGGCCCTGGATACCGCATTGAGGTCCCTCAGAGCTGGGTTTGGCAGGAGCGCGGGCATCTTGCGGAGCGCTTTGTCGAAGGGGAACGGATGACCCTTGATGTTTACACCCAGCCGCTGAAAGGGAAATCCCCGGAAGAGTATATCAACTACAGCAATAAGTATGTCCGTGAGGGTGTGGCCGGGATCCGGCTCCTTCGGCATACAAGGCTGAACTCCATTGAGGAGTTCGTCTGGGTCCGTCCCTCAACGGGGCACGGTGACCAGAATTACTACCGTGAAATCAACTTGATACGGCCCGGTGTGGTGTATACGTTTATCTGTAAAACCCAGGAGCAAAGCAGCGATGCTTGCGGTCAGAGCATTGACCGGGTGGCAAGGAGTCTTTCGGCGCTACCCCTGAACACTGCTCCTTTATCTGACCAAGGCGTGCCTATCGATGCGCCCAGGGCTACCGATACACCTGCACCTGATATAAACAGTCTTTTCCGCAGGGGCACCTCCGCTTATGGGGGGTTGAAGGTCAGCTTCCCCGACGAGGGTCTTGTCTGGGGGATATTTGATGGGAACGCCCCCTTTAGCCTGGAACCGCTCAAGAAGAGGGAGGAACAATACGGTAAAAAGCTCGACCTGGTGATGACATACCGCGACTTCAGCTCGCCGTTCCCCTTCCGCGAGGTGCTTAATGCGGCAAGGGAAGGGCGCCTTACGATGGTCACCTGGCAGCCCTGGTACCTGAACCGTCTGACTGATCCGGTCATGATCCCGGAGATAGTAGCGGGGAAGCATGACGCCTACATCAGGATATGGGCCTCGCTCGTCCGGGATACGCAGGTGCCTGTTCTGCTGCGCTTCGCCAACGAGATGAACGGTGACTGGGACCCCTGGAGCGTTTATTTCTTCGGCTTTGACCATGACCTCTATATCAAGGCGTGGAGGCGTGTGCACAGCATCTTCCTCGCCGAGGGGGCAACCAACGCGATCTGGGTATGGAACCCTCACGACCGTTCATACCCGGACTTTACCTGGAACGACCCGCATCTATATTACCCGGGCGACCAGTACGTCGATATCATCGGTTTGACCGGGTACAACACCGGTCCCCGTGCCGGTGACCCTTGGCGCAGCTTTGACGAGATCTATGCCGCTATCTACGACCAATACAGGGGGCTCTATCCTGGTAAACCCATGATGATAACGGAGTTTGCCTCAGATGAACACGGCGGGGATAAGGCCGCCTGGATCAAGGACACCTTCGAGGCACTCAAACGCTATCCGGGCATTCGTATGGCGGTTTGGTTTGATTTCCCCTGGTGGCAATGGGAATACCCCCTGAATTCATCACCCAAGGCGGAGGCCGCTTTTTGGGAATCACTTGCCGACCCGTATTTCAAAAACGAGACCGTCCGCTGGAACAGACAGTAAAGGTCAAAGGGACATTGACAGCCTGAAATGTCGGGGGTATCTTAGCGTCATCTGGGTAGTAGGCTTTGGGGGATTATCGTGCATTCAGAGAGGGCATTGCTGGCAGGGGCCCGGCGAATAGTCGTTAAAGTGGGCACGTCGACAGTGGCTCACCCCGATGGCAGGTTGAATTACAGCCAGGTGGAGCAGGTGGTCCGCGGGATCGCCGACCTCGGGAACGAGGGCCGGCAGATGTTGCTGGTCACCTCGGGCGCCATTGCCTCTGGCATGGGGAGAATGGGCCTGCGGGAAAGGCCGGATGACACGGCGGATAAGCAGGCCCTGGCCGCCATCGGTCAGGCCCAATTGGTTCAAACATACGAGAAACTCTTTGCCGAATACGGAAGGGTTGTTGCCCAGGTCCTGCTGACCAGGCACGACCTGGAGGACCCGGTGCGCTGCGCGAACGCCAGGAATACGCTCCTCCGCCTGATAGATTGGGGCGTCGTTCCTGTCATAAATGAGAACGATACGGTCGCTGTTGAGGAAATCAATTTCGGGGACAACGACAAGCTATCCGCTCTTGTGGCCCGCCTGGTCAACGCGGACCTGCTGATTATCCTCACCGACATGGAAGGGCTCTATACCGCCGACCCCAGACACAACGGGGAGGCTGAACTGCTGAACCTGGTCAGGGAGATAACGCCCAACCTCATCAGCGCGGCTGGTGGCACCGGTTCGCAGCTTGCGCGCGGGGGCATGTCCAGCAAGCTGGTTGCCGCGAGTATCGCGGGTGAGGCGGGCATACCGGTATTGATCGCCCGGGGCTCGAGGCGGGGCGTTTTGAGAGAGATTGTCGAAGGGCAGAACACGGGAACCCTCTTCCTCCTTAAACACGATAGCCCCGCTGATGGTTACGAAAACCGGGGCTCCCAGGTGGAAGCGAGGGGTGAAACGGCATGAGTGAGGTAAGGAACGAGCTCGTTCAGATGGCCCGGCGGGCCAGGGAAGCCGGGTCCATCCTGGCACGGTCAAGCACAGGGCAGAAAAACGAAGCCCTGATAAGGGTCGCCGGTACCCTCTGGGAGAGCCGTTCAGCCGTTCTGGAGCGCAACCGGGCCGACCTCGATGCATCCTTCGCGGCCGGGCTCTCCGGCCCGATGATAAAGCGTCTAACCCTGGACGAGAAGAAGATTCAAGGCATGGTCGAGGGTCTGGAGCAACTTGTCAAACTGCCGGACCCTGTCGGCGAAGGGGAACAGTGGCGTCGGCCGAATGGCCTGGAGATCACCCGGGTTCGTGTCCCTCTCGGGGTTGTGGGGATGATTTACGAGTCCAGGCCGAACGTTACGGTTGATGCCGCCGGGATCTGTCTGAAAACCGGGAATGCGGTGATCCTCCGGGGCGGCAAAGAGGCGCTGGAGACCAACCGGGAGCTAGTTGCCATAATCAGGCGCGCCCTTGTGGAGTCAGGGCTGCCCGCTGACGCGGTGCAGTTGATCAGTGACCCCAGCAGGGAAGTGGCCAGGGAGTTGATGCGTCTGAGCGGCTGGCTGGATGTGCTCATACCCAGGGGTGGCGCCGGACTTATCAGGACCGTCATGGAGCAGGCTACCGTCCCGGTTATCGAAACGGGGACGGGTAATTGTCACATCTATGTACACCGCAAGGCCGATTTGGACATGGCGCGGCGCATCACCCTAAACGCCAAACTCTCAAACCCGGCGGTCTGCAACGCCGCCGAGAAGCTGCTTGTCGACCGGGAAATCGCGGCTTCTTTCCTCCCTGTGGCCCTCGAGGAACTAAGTAATTCCGGCGTGGAGATCAGGGGTTGCGAGGAGACGGTGAGGATCTGGAGCAAGGCTGTCCCTGCCACTGACGAGGACTGGGATATCGAATACCTGGACCTAATCCTGGGCGTTAAGGTTGTAAGCGGGCTCGATGAGGCCGTCGACCACATCAACCGGCACGGCACCCGCCACTCTGAAGCCATTGTCTCAGAGGATTATACGGCGGCTAACCGCTTCCTCATGGAAGTGGATGCCGCCGCTGTTTACGTCAACGCCTCCACCCGGTTCACCGATGGCGGGGAATTCGGTTATGGGGCCGAAATCGGCATCAGCACCCAGAAGCTGCACGCCAGAGGCCCCATGGGCTTGCGGGAACTCACCTCAATGAAGTACATCGTCAGGGGCTCCGGTCAGACCCGCTAATGTTTAGTGACTGCCCTCGTCGATCCTTACCCGGTAACCCTCATCCCGCAGGTTCTTGGCCTTTAAGGCCTTCACTTCCAGCACCCCGTGTTTGAAGGAAGCCGTGGTTTCGTTGGGCTGGACCGGAACCGGCAGCGGTATGGTACGGTAGAAGCTGCCGTGCCGCCGTTCCCTGTGGTAATAGCCTCGCTCTTCTCTTTCTTCCTCCCGCGTTACTTCACCCTTGAGAGTCACCCTGTCTTCCATAACCCTTACGTCCAGGTCGCCAGGGGAAACCCCTGGTAGTTCTGCCTTGATGACCACGTGGTCATTGGTTTCATATACATCCACAGAAGGGTGACCGAACTCCCGACCCAGGCTCCAAATACGGAAAGGGTTATCAAAAATACGGGCGATCTCCCCGCGTAGCCGGGAGAACTCATCCCTGGGGTCAAAGCGTGTAATATCCATGTTACCACCTCCTAGTCAAAAAATTTCATGGGGCACCTGGCCTGGACTCACCGGGCACGTTCGGGGTTGATGGGCTGGCTGCCCGACCGCCGGATACGGCGTCGACTATCATGGCTATTTCATTGATACGCCTATCGATCGGTACCCTGCTTCTCATATCCCTGGCAACTGTATCTATACGGCGTATAAGGACCGGGTCGGTTGTAATATAAACCCGCACGACTTCCGGCACCTTTTGGCGAACCTGCTCCTCAAGCCCGCGCTCCAGCCTTTTAACGCTGCCCGGCCGCGGGTTGTAGGTCCCCGGAGTGGTTACCGGTGGGGTGGTGGAAGTCGGTGGTGTCACCGTTCCCGGGACACCTGGCCGGGCTGCGGTTCCCGGCGGGGGTGTCGGCATGGTCCTGTTGGTGTTGTCCCTTCGTGTACCGTTTCTCAGGCCCGGTGTGGCAGGCCCCGGGGCTGTTTTGGTATCTGGATCGCCCATTCCCACCACCGCGATATTACCTACGACAACCGCTTGCATCTGTTTAGAATTCTTGTAACGCGCGTCTTTCTTTATAACCCGGACCACCTCGTCGCCGGGGTTATTTACCGTGGTTTTGGCTCCGGCGGTGCCGGTTGTGTCTCCGCCCGGCCTGCCGGGTGCAGGGTTGGGGGCCGGTTTCTTTGCAGGGCTGCTGCACCCTCCGACCAGCGTCGCCACCAAGGCCAGGATCACCAAACGGGCCATTGATTTATTGATCATGTAACGGTGCAAAATATTTCCCCCTTAAACTGAGAAAATTTTTGATTGATTTTTGGGTTCATCGTCTTTATGCTGTTTAGGCCGACTGGTAATATGTATGGAAAGCAGTGGGAACGACCGCAAATGGCGTGGTGAAAAAACTAAAAAACTCATGTTACGAGGCCCGGTCAAAAAGCCTTTTTTCACCTAGCCTCGAATGGGGGCGGATGGTGACTGGTGTCGTCCACGGTCTTCAAAACCGCTGGGGGACGCGCTGCGGCCCTGGTGGGTTCGATTCCCACACGCTCCCGC
>DYIG01000080.1:0-2716 GCA_020723725.1 Thermaerobacter marianensis
GTTGGCTGTCAGGCGCCCGGCCACGGTGATGGATGTCTGAATCGCACCCCTTGTGGCGGGCTGGTAGGCCACGGGTATCTTTTGTTTTTCCTGGTTTTCCGGCTTGGCCCCGCGTTTCATCGGGCCGCACCCCTGAAGGGATATAAGCGTTGCCCCGATTATCGCCGTCACGGTTAGCGCCCTGCCGGCCTTCTTGGAGAAAATGCGCGCAAAACCTTGATACAACCAGGATCCCCCCGATTTTCCATGTAGATTAACTGACGGGTCGACAGCCGACTGACCGGTCGGTCAGCCGAAAGCAATTATACTCTCTGAAAGCATGTGGCACAACGGCGATGAGGGAATTCGCATAAGATAGCGACTAACATCGTACGATATGTACAACTGGTACACAGGGTGCTACGATGGGGGTGAGGGGATGTCTATGCTTAAGACGGTCAACGTAAGTCAAGCCCGGGCCAATTTCCGTGATATATTTCACACCGCCGTCCGCAGCCACCAACCCGTGGTAATAAGCCGGGGAGATAGTCGGGAAGAAACGATGGTGGTATTAGCTCAGGAAGACCTAAAACGCATGCTGGCGGCATTCTTATTTCAGCTAAAAACCAGTTACGATGAGAAAAACCAGGTATGGGTTGCGGACCTCGGTGATACAGCAGGGGATGGTCTCGGCCATCTTTGGGCAACTGGTGAAACTAAGGAAGAGGCTCTAAACGAACTTGTTCATGACCTAATCGATTACGCTAAAGAATACTTTGACCGAGCAGATCTGTTTTTACGCGCACCCAACCGGGCTCATCATGCCCCTTGGTTATTGCGAGTGCTGTTTTGTGAAAATGATGGTGAAGTAGCATCTCTGGTGGCGCAGGCGCAAGATGCCTAGGTTCTCCGACCTCAAAAGACGCTTGGAAGCAGAGGGTTGGGTGTGTGTTCGGAAAACAGATCATTATTATTACGAAAAGGTTGAAAGGGATGGTACGGTTCGGAAGACAAAGGTAAGTCATGCCCTCCACAAAGAGATTCCTCCTGCGGTTGTCTGGAAAATCCTAAAGCAAACTGGTTGGGACACGATTTGATTCGGGCACATTGTCGGGGTTCACGCGCAACACCTCGGGGGCTTTGGCGCGGCTAGGAGGCACTTCAATAATCGTCAGGAAGATCGGGCGGGGTGTAAATCATTATTGACGCCACCTGGAGGAAATCTCGGTCAGCGGTGGCCATATTGTGAATGCCGTATTGCTCCATCAACGCCAGGGAGATCGAGTCATTGACCAACAGGCCATAGCGTTGTCGCCAAGCGTGGCTGATGGCCAGGGTGTCAATTCCGGTGGGCAGAATGGCGATCCCCATGTCCGGGATGGCCTTGGCTTGTTGATGATAGGCGCTCAACTGCTGAACGATCGCCGGATTCTCCTGTAACTTGCGCGCGATGTTGCCGGGTGTGACCAGCCCTTTGCTGACGGCTTCGATCATCATCATGCGGTGTAACACCTTAAGGATGACCGGCCAGGAGGTTGCACCAGACACCTCCCGGTTTTCACAGCGCGTCAGGAATTCGGTGGCGGCTTGCGAAACCCCGGTAAAATGATAGATAAAAATGTTGGCATCGATAAAAACAGTCTCGTCGAGGGGGATTTCCTCAAGGTTCATAGGGGCCGTCCTCATCCTTGCGTATCCCTCGCACCAAACCGGGCGGAGCGGGGATGGCGCCCCTTGTTTTTTCCACCATGCTGCCCCGTTTGCCGCGCAGGTACTGAGAGATGGCCTCCGCCAGGACATCAGCAAGCTTTTTCCGCTCCTTGGCGGCCACCAGCTTCAATTCAGTGAGCTGATCCTGGTCGATTACCGTGCCGAATTTGCGTCTCATGGTTCTATGACCTCCAATTATAATTTTCAATTATAGCATGGGAATAAATCAAGATAGGAGATCAATATTTCGAGAAAGGCACTGAGGACGCCTTCCAGCGAGGAGGCGGTGGAAGGCGCCGAAATCGCCCTGGCGCTGAGGTGGGAATTAGCCTTCCCAGCTTAAAATCGTTTTGTGGGAATTATAATGGAGCGAGGGGGGGAAGAGGTTGGACCCACGCGCTCTAGCCGCTTTATGGACCGGGAAACTCGTTATCGCAGCAAGCCGCAAGATGGGCCGGGGGGGATCGACCCTGCCCGGGCGCATCGCCCTGAAGGTTGACCCCTCGTTGCTCGGGAAGCTCGCGCGCCTGCACAGGCTGGGGAATGTGGTCGTCACGGGAACCAACGGCAAGACCACAACTGCCCGCATGCTGGCCGGTATCTTGAACGAACAGGGTTACTCCGTCACGCATAACAGGGCCGGCGCCAATCTCATGACCGGAATCACCACTGCTTTTGCCGAGAGCGCCCCCTTGATCGGGTCGGTGTTGAAACGTGAGGAATCCTTCAGGGATATCGGGCTTGCCGAGGTGGACGAGGCGACAATGCCTTACGCCGCACGGCAACTGCAGCCGCGACTGGTCGTGGTGACTAACTTCTTCCGTGATCAGTTGGATCGCTATGGGGAACTGCAAACGACGGTGGGAATGGTGCGGCGGGGGCTGGAGGCTGCGGGCCAGGGGGTTAAGGTCATTCTCAATGCCGATGACCCGCTTGCGGCAAGCCTCGGTGTGGCAAACCTCGATGCGAGGGCGTCCAATAATGGGAACGGGACAGTCACAGCCGACAGGGCGCTCTATTACGGCTT
>DYIG01000080.1:2726-7120 GCA_020723725.1 Thermaerobacter marianensis
GAAATACCGCCGAGGCATTATGCGGCTTCCGGTTGGCAGTCCGGCGATGCACGCCACTGTGTGATTTGCGGCCAGCCCTACCGTTACTCCATGTCTTATTACGCCCACCTGGGACACTACTTGTGCGCGGGGTGCGGTCACCGGCGACCGATCCCGCAGGTTTCGGTAATCAAGACCGAACCAGGGGACAATTCCTGGCGATTGCAGGTCCACACCCCGGCCGGAGAGTTATGGCTCAGATTGCCGGTAGGGGGGTTGTATAATGTCTACAACGCCCTTGCTGCTGTTGCCGCCGCCTATACCCTGGGGATACCGCTTCAGGTCATAAAGCAGGGCCTGGAGAAATACGCCGCCGGTTTCGGCCGGATGGAGATCATCCGCATTAGAGGCAGGGAGGTCTGCATCGCACTGGTCAAGAACCCTGTTGGCTTCAATGAAGTCCTGAGGTCCGTTATCACACATCCAGGGAAGGAAGGCAGGCGTGTCCTGATCGCCATCAATGACAACTACGCGGATGGCCGGGATATCTCCTGGCTCTGGGACGTGGACTTTGAGCAGCTGGAGGCCGAAGAGCGGGGTTTCGAGTTTATTGCAACCTCCGGCCAGCGAGCGGAGGAAATGGTGCTCCGGCTTAAATACGCGGGTTTCCCCGTTAGCAAGGTCGATCTCAATAACAATTTGGAAAAAGCCCTTGAAAGCTCTGTGGAACGCACCCCTGCGGGGGGGCGCCTGTGGCTGCTGCCCACCTATACCGCCCTCCTTGAGGTTCGGAAGATAATCCATCACTGGGGTTTTGCGCCCCGTTTCTGGGAGGTGTAGGCCCTGAAACTCCGGATATGCCACCTGTACCCCGATCTCTTGAACCTCTACGGCGACCGTGGAAACATCCTGGCCCTGACGCGCCGCGCTTCATGGCGGGGGGTACAGGTTGACGTTTCAGCCTCCGGCACCGGGGAACGAACCGATTTTGCCCGCTATGACATGGTGTTCATAGGGGGTGGCCAGGACAGGGAACAGGGGTTGATCGCCGAGGACTTTAACCGTTTTAAGAAAGAAGCCCTCCTTGAGGCGGTGGATGGGGACCTGCCCATGCTGGCTGTGTGCGGGGGGTATCAGCTCCTTGGCCGTTATTACCGGACCTCCGACGGCAATGTGCTAGAGGGGATAGGCCTGTTCAATGCCTGGACCGAGGCCGGTAACAGGCGAATGATAGGCAATGTCGTTCTGGAGAGCGACCTATGGACCGATGGTGTCCGGACGCTTGTTGGTTTTGAGAACCACTCCGGCCGTACCTTTCTGGGGGAAGGGGTCAGACCATTGGGGCGGGTCTTGGCAGGACACGGCAATAACGGTAAGGACCATTTGGAGGGCGCCGTTTACCGCAATGCCGTGGGCACCTACCTGCATGGTTCGCTATTGCCCAAAAACCCCCGTTTGACGGACTGGTTGCTTCACCGCGCGCTGGAGAGGCGCTACGGCGCCTCTGTTGCCTCCTCGGCCCTCAGCCCCCTGGACGACCGGATCGAGGAGTTGGCCCACCAGGCTGCCATCAGGCGGACCGAGCAGACGCGGTGAATGAAAGGGCCGGATGACCGGGCAGCTAACTTATGGTACTATGGCTTTCATGAAAAACGTTCTCCAAAGTGGCAAGTGGCTGGTAATGCTCGCTGTCATCAGCAGTCTGGTTGCCTCCGCCGTTACGTTTATCTGGGGCATGGCCCACTTGGCGTCAAAGGTCAAGGGCTTTGTTGCGGATCTGATGGGGGGGCATCCGGCAGAGTTTACAGGTGTTGAGATGATCGCCGTGGTTGACACGTTCCTTCTCGGCACCGTCCTCTATATTTTTGCTGTGGGGCTTTACGAACTCTTTTTCGGCGAACTGGATGTTCCCGCTTGGCTTGTTATCAATCACATTGACGACCTCAAGGACAAGCTGATCGGCGTCATCTTCCTCATCATGGTTGTGACCTTTCTCAAGCACCTCGTTAAGTGGGAGCATAGCCAGGATACCCTCTTCTTTGCGCTTGCCATTGCGGCAATATCCCTTGGCTTCCTTGCGTATTCCAACCTGAAGAGCAAAAAATCCCATTAAGGGGGGTTGGGAGTTGTCTGAGGTATTTGATGTAGTAATTGCCGGGGCGGGACCGGCAGGGTTGACTGCGGCCCTCTATGCGGGCCGTGCAAAGCTATCCGTACTTATTGTGGAGAAGGGCGCACCCGGGGGCCAGATCACCAACACCAATGAGATTGAGAACTACCCCGGGTTCAAGACCGTGACCGGCCCGGACCTGGCGGGGATGATGCTGGATCAGGCCCTCTCATACGGGGCGCGGCTGGAGACAGCAGAGGTGACCGGGTTAGAACCGGATGCCGGGAATGAAGGGGCTTTCGGTGGAAATAGCCATCTCGTGGTGAAGACCGGTGCGCGGGATTTTCACGCCCGCACCTTCATCGTCGCCACCGGCTCCCAACCGAGGCGGCTCGGTGTGCCTGGAGAGGACCGCTTAGGGGGTGCGGGGGTGTCTTATTGCGCCACCTGTGACGGGGCGTTCTTTCAAGATAAGGACGTGGTGGTTGTCGGAGGTGGCGACTCGGCCTTTCAGGAGGGGCTCTTCCTCACGCGATATGCCCGTAAGGTGTTAATGGTGCACAGGCGGGACACATTCCGTGCCCAGGCGACCCTTGTTGAGAGGGCCCGGGCAAACGGCAAGATGGAGTTCATTCTGGACACTGGCGTTGAGGAAATCCTCGGTGAGTCACGGGTGGAGGCGGTTCGGCTTCGTGGCCTCAAGTCCGGGCAGGTCTGGGAGGTAAAGGTTCAAGGCGTCTTCCCGTACATCGGACACGTCCCGAGCAGCGGGTTCCTGCCTGCGTCGGTGGCGAGGGACAAGGAGGGGTGGGTTGTGGCTGGGGAGGATACGCGCACGGGGCTCGAGGGCGTGTTCGCCGCAGGGGACATACGGCCCAAGGCCCTGCGCCAGATAACCACGGCTGTTGCGGATGGGGCCAATGCCGCCATGGCTGCGGAACACTTCCTGGCGGGTTTCGCCGGTAAAGGGCATTGAACTGGGCCATCGTCGGCACGGCGGGTCATGTGGACCACGGCAAGACCCTGCTGGTTCGTGCCCTTACCGGGGAGGACACGGACAGGCTCCCGGAGGAGAAGCGAAGGGGCATATCCATCGATCTCGGTTTTGCCGGTTTTACCCTTCCGAGCGGCATACAGGTTGGCATAGTGGATGTGCCCGGGCATGAGCGCTTCATCAGGAACATGGTGGCCGGTGTGACCGGGATGGACATGGTCCTGATGGTCGTAGCTGCCGATGAGGGGGTTATGCCGCAGACGCGCGAGCACCTGGATATCCTGGAACTGCTCGGCGTCCGCCATGGCGTAATCGTTATCACCAAGGTTGACCTGGTTGAACAGGAGTGGCTGGAACTCGTCAAGGAGGAGACCAGGGCCGCAATGATCGGCACCTTCCTGGAAGCCGCGCCGATGGTTGACGTATCCTCCACAACCGGACAGGGGCTGGATCGGCTTAAACTGGTTATGCAGGACGTCCTCTCTCATGTTCAGAGGCGGCCGGTTGACCAGGGATATACACGCCTCCCGGTGGATAGGGTGTTCAGCGCTATTGGCTTCGGGACAGTCGTTACAGGTACGATGCTGGCGGGTCTAGTGGCAGAGGGGGACCGCCTGGAGATACTGCCCCAGCGTGCGATGGTAAGGGTCAGGCAGGTCCAGGTCCACGGGCAAAGGGTGGAGAGTGCCCAGGCCGGGCAAAGGGTCGCGCTCAACATCGTTGGGGTGGGCAAGGATGAAGTACACCGGGGAGACGTGCTGGTGGAGCCCGGGTTGTTGCAACCCACGAAAACCTTTGCTGCCAGAGTGAATGTCCTCAAGTCCGCTGCCAGGCCCCTCAAGAACGGTCAGCGTTTCCATCTGCACACGGGCACAGCTGAGGTGCTTGCGCGCCTTGTGATACTCCACGGCGAGGAGATCCCTCCAGGCGGCAGCGGCCTTGTTCAGGTCAATACAGAGAAAGACATTACTGTTGCCAGGGGGGACCGCTATCTCCTGCGGTCCTATTCCCCAGTGACCACGGTTGGGGGCGGGGCGGTGATTGTCCCCGGCCGCCGTTATCGCCGCAACCATAGGGACGGCCTGGAAGAGTTGGGGATACTCGAAGGCGCCGATAATCGGGAAGTGGTGCTGCTTGGGTTCAAGGGGGATTACCCTGTTTCCGTTGGCGACATAGTGACGTACACCGGACTGTCCAGGCAGGTTGTTGAGCGAGTGGTTTTGGGGCTGGTTGGCTCCGGGGGGGTTGTTTCGCTTCCTGGAGGGGAGTGGTTTGTAAGGTCGTGTTCCTGGGAGCTAATCCGCAGGAAGG
>DYIG01000081.1:0-1177 GCA_020723725.1 Thermaerobacter marianensis
GAACAAAAGGGGTTGTGCGGCAGGTCGAGCGGCTGATAGGCCGGGAGCCGGAGGTGGTGACCTACAACACCCAAATTGGGTATGAGCCGGGCGGCCATTCGTTCGGGTCCGTTGGCGCGATGGGTGTTACGCAGGCCTTGATATCAGTCACCCTCACCACACGCACCGAACGGGATGAAACCATCTGGGACATCGAAGACCGCCTTCGCAAGGAAATCGCCCGGGTGCCGGGGATTCATACGTTTGTAGTCAAGGAGGCCGGGGCTACGGCCATGGCCACTACGACCGCTCCGATTGATGTGCGGATCAGCGGCAAGGACCCTGAGGTCCTGTACCGCCTGGCGCAGGAGGTCAAGGATCGGATCAGCGGGGTTCCGGGCGCGGTCAACCTTTACACCAGCTGGTCGATGGCCAACCCTGAGGTGCATCTGAAGGTGCGTGAGGGACGCGCGGCGGAGCTTGGTTTTTCCCCTGCTGCGGTAATACGCGAGGTGTTCGCCAGTGTGGAGGGCATATCCGCGTCAAGCCTGAAATCAGACCAGAGGAAGGAGACGGCGATATCGGTCCGTTTGCGTCCGGAAGACCGGGCCTCTCTGGATCGGCTGTCCGATGTAACGCTGACCTCTCCGTTGGGGGTAAGGGTACCGCTCAGGGAACTGGTTGTTATCGAGGTCACCCGCGGCACAAACCTGGTCACCCGTGAGGACCTGAATGAGACGATAGACGTCCTGGGCTATACTTACAAACGCCCTTTCAGTCACGTTTCCAATGATGTTCAAAAGGCCCTTCGTGATATGGAGGTGCCGACGGGGTATGAGATTGCCATAACCGGTGAGCAGACGGACCTGAAGGAATCAATCGGCGACCTCGGGTTCGCCCTGATCCTGGCCGTCCTGGCGGTATACCTTTTGCTGATGGCCCAGTTCCGCTCAGTGCTGCATCCGATCACCATCATGATAGCCATCCCCCTGATCATCATCGGGGTAGCTTTGGCGCTTCTCTGGAGCGGGAAATCGGTTTCCATGTCGGTGCTGCTGGGCCTGATCCTGCTGGTCGGCACGGTTGTAAACAACTCCATTCTGCTGATTGACTTCACTATACGGGCGAGGGAGACGGGTATGGAGAGGGCCGAGGCGGTAATATCTTCAGTGCGTGTGCGTTACCGGCCGATTATGAT
>DYIG01000081.1:1187-7068 GCA_020723725.1 Thermaerobacter marianensis
GGCACAGGTCTTCGGCATGTTGCCCCTGGCCCTGGAGTGGGCTGTGGGCTCTGAACGTTTTGCACCCCTGGCCACGGCGGTTATCGGGGGAATCCTGGCCGCTACATTACTGACGATGGTCGTGATCCCCGTGGTGTACACGCTTTTTGATGACGTCACCGGTGCGGTGAAATCCCTGTTGGCTCAATCGTTTGGGCGCGGAGTCAAGCTCTCCAGGGGATAGTCGCGGCGGATGGGCTGGGGTTGCGCGTGCTAGTCACGCTGGCGGATGCCGTTGAGGAACAGTTCCACAAGCGTTTCCAGGGATTTGCGTTCATCGGCCTGCATCCGGAAGACGTCGATCCAGGTGACAAAGGAGGCGAACAGGCCAAGGAAGGCGCGCGCCGCCACCTGCGGGTCGATGTCTTTTCGGAAGCGGCCGTTGGCCACCCGTTTGCGGATATAGGTTTCGATGATTCCGGTGATCCTGCCGGCGATTTCCTTGACGAACATGTCCCGGACCTCGTCGTGAAATTGGGCCTCATAAAGAAGGAGGCGGATGACATCAAGGTTCTTGCGGAAAAAGGTGGTGTGCTGCTCCAGGAAGCCGAGCAATACCTCCGCGTCGCTCTTCCCTTCCGATTTCAGAAGGACGGAGACCAGCGAGTCTACGGCGATGGTTCCGGTAAGGCTTATGAGGATGTCTTTTTTGGTTTTGAAGTAGCGGAAGACGGTTCCTTCAGCAACCCCGGCTTCCTTGGCGATCTCGGCAGTGGTGGCGCCGTGGAACCCCTTTTCGGAGAAGACCTTGCTGGCGGCGTCAAGGATCTCCCGCTTTCGATTGAGGGCGCGTTCCTTGCGTGTGCCCTTCGCCGTTTTATGTTCCTGAGTGTTATCCGAAACCATTTTGACCTCTTTCCTTGAGCTTGACAGTTCATTCTAAAGATAACACAATGATTATTGGAGTGAGCACTCACTCAATAGGGTGATGAATAAAATGCCTGGATCTCAAAATAGAAAAGCAAGCAAGTCGATCACATTAATCATTTTAACATTTGGCGTGGCGCTTTTTGCCGGGCTGGCACAGGCTGACCCTTTTAGTTCGTCTGGAAGCTCGGTGGCGAATGAAATGGCGGGGAGTTTTGCCACGCTGACCCTGGAGCAGGCGGTTGCGGATGCCCTGGCGAACAACCCATCTATACGGTTGGCTCGACTGGCTGTGGAAAAGGCGAGGGTGGGTCTTGACGAGGCGGAGGATAGGGCGTCAGATATCGATGCGGACAAGATTTTTAACCTGGATTTAGCCAAGGCGAAGTACGTTGCTCCGCGGCAGGCCCAGGCCGACCTTGTCGCGGCCGAGAAGTCGTTGGCGGCGGCGGAAAACGGCCTGAGGTTTCAGGTCGAAAAGGCCTACTATGCGCTACTGAAGGCCAGGGAAATGGTGAGGGTGACCGAGGCCTCCCTCAAGCGGGCTGAGGCCCAGTTGGCGGTTGCCAAGGCAGGGTACAAGGCAGGCACCGTACCTTACAGCGATGTGCTTGGCGCGGAAGCCCAGGTGTCCTCGGTGGGTGCGGATTTGGGCACCGCCCGCAATAATGAATTGAAGGCCCGTATGCAGCTGAACCGCATACTTAACAGGGACCTGGATGACCAGCTGGAGCTCGTGCCCGAGGTGGCGAAGGTGGCGCTTGAGGATATTGATCTTACGGAAGATATTAAAGGCGCTCTTCGGAACCGGAGCGAGATAGTCCAGGCCAGGGAGCGTTTGGCGGTTGCTGAATTAAGCCTGGAGGTAACAGGCCGGTACTTCACCCCCAATACGTATATATACCAAACAACGTCTCTTGCTACGGAGCAGGCACGGGTTGCGGTAAACGATGCCGAGCAGGATGTGCGTCTTGATGTAAGGATGGCTTATCTCGATATGCTCGAAGCAGAGAACCGGATCAGTGCCCTGGAGAAGGCGGTCGCCCAGGCCCGGGAGAGCTCGCGGCTGGCCGAATTACGTTATAAAGCGGGAGTGGCCACGCAGTTGGAGGCGCTGAGCGCGGAGGTGGCCTTGCAGCAGGCCGAGATCAAAGCTGTGGAGGCGGTCCACGCCTTTAATCTGGCCAGGGCCAGGTATCGCAAGGCCATAGGGGCCTGATGTTACCCTGGTGAAACCCCGGGACTGGTACCCTCTGGTCTGGCAAAAGGGAAAAGACTATTTTGGTGCGCTGCCATCACCCTTGGTCTTTTTGTGCACTGACCACACCTTCCAGCCCAAGCCGACCAACTGCAGGATAATCCCTGCGCCAACCACATAGTCCCCCGATTTATCTCCGATGGCGATTAACATGACCCCGATGATAATAACTGCGCCTGGAACTGTGGTTGTTAGCATTTTGGTGACCCAATCAGCACCGGACTTCTTTGGGCGAACCAGCTTAGCGCTCTGCTGCTTGCCCGGCAGCTTGCCTTTCTTACTCGCTGACATGCCTGACCCCCGTTTCATAACTATGCCGCCCTGACCGATATTCCCGCGGTTCATGGGCGGCATAGCTGATTGCCATCTATTCACGTGCATGTTTCGTAAACGAGTGTCCGTTTACTTAGTGGGCTGCAATACCCCCGTGGCCGCTCAGAGCCATGTAGATCGCATAGCCACAGATGGCCAGAGAGAACAATGCCTCCAAGGTGATGAAGACCAGCCCGTATTTGTACCATCTCCCGTATTGAACAGGGCCATGAGCTACAGCGTGACCTCCCGCCATATCAAGCCGCCTCCTTCAGGCCAGAGCCAATCTGAGATACCCCATAGGTCCGGCAGCTCCCGATCCCGGCATCAACGTCGATTTTCTTACCGGCACGGAATGCCGTGATAAACAACAGCATGAAGGGAATGAACAGGAACGCCGCCACAGCAGCATAACCCATGTGGATATTGGCCATTTTGCCATAAATCAGGGGGTACACGATGCCCCCGACCGTGCAGATGCCGCCGATGAAACCGGTTGCTATGCCCGGGCACTTCTGGAACAGAACCGGTGTCAGGGCGAAGTTGGCGCCGGTCCCCCAGGAGATAACGAACCCGAGCAGGGCTAGTGTAGCCACGGAGAGTACGAGGTTGCCGCTCAGCCCGGCGAGCGTAAAGAGGAACATAACAATGGTAACGCCGATCATCGAAGTGAATGCCCAATGGATCCTCGGAGCGATGGGGTCGTCTTTGGCCAGGAAGGGCCAAGGTGTCCATTTATTCTTCAGGAACAGGTCAGACACCATGCCGGAGAATGGTCGCCACAGTGATGCTTGGAATGATTGAACTGAAGCAAGGGTACCAGCAGCCACTGTCAGGGCCTTCAGGTCAGCATAGCCAAGGCTCTTCAGCGTGTCGCCGAAGGCAGTGGTGTAGTAGCTGGGTAGCCAGGCGTTCATGGCGATTTCCAAGCCAAAGGTCATGGCGTATTGGAACATCAGAGCTATGGCAGCAAAGCGTGTCCAGACATAGACTGTATCTTTCAGGGTTGCTGACTTCTTGGCGCGTTCCGCTCGGGCCTGATCCTTGGCGGCGACACCAAAAACCACATATACGATGGCGAGAGCTATGGCGAAAATGCCAAGGTGGAGCCATGCGGTCCTGTAATCCAGCCCATAAATGCGCGGCAGGAACAGGGCAGCCAACCCTGCGCCGGCATTTCCGGTTCCGGCGTAGATGCCTTCCGCCAGGCCCATTTCATGTTCGTCGAACCACTGGGCAACATGCTGAATGCCGACAACAAAGAAGATGCCAGCCGATGCGACGATCAGCCTGGTAATGAACAGTTCGCTATAATTCCGTGAGAATGATGCAAGGATGCTGAAAATACCGGTATAAAAAAGCACGAAACCAGCCATTTTGGGTGCGCCGAGCTTATCGGTGAATATGCCAATGAACTGTCGGAAGATCGGCGCCAGCCAGATGGTAGAACTGGCTATCAGGGCAATATCCTTTTTCTGTAGGTTGTATTCTTGAATAATACCGGCCGAGAACGGAGCCAATGCGAACCACATAGCGAATGCAGTTACAAAACCCAGGGAAGCCAAAATCAGTTGGCCTATGGGCGTACCCCTTTTTCGTTGCACCTCTCAAACCCTCCTCCAAAAAGCTTGTCAGCAGGCCTTTACAATCTTTTCTTTAATACACCTTAGTGTCCTGAAAGAGTCAGGGTTTCAATTGAGAGCACGCTCACCCCCTGTTTTTGACGACCGGGCATATTACGCTTCAAGTTAAACGTAAGGCATCTATAAGGTTTTTTCCAATAATCTAAACGTGCTATTTATGGATATCTCGTTTAAAGTCCGTGTTAATAGCGGTTTTTGCGAGGTTAAATGAACGGGTTTGTGTAGTGCTTTAGGACTATATCTGAGTGCGTCCCTGAACAGCACTACCCTGACGGACAGGGAGTGCTTCCTGGTCATAGACCTTTGAAAGTAAAGCATTATAATAAGGTAAAGCATGTCTTATAGGAAGGATCGTGGGTGGAACCCTTTCCAGGAAAGGTCAAGTTTTGATACCGGGGCGAATGTTTAAGCGGGGTCGATAGTCATGTACCCTTGGCTTCTGGCGCTCCATTTAATTTCACTCATCGTGTGGCTCGGGCCGAGTGTGGGTGGCACCTACATCTACCTGAGAGCCAGGCGGACCGGGAAGCAGGACCTGATCCTGTGGACTCTCAGGGAATCCATCGCGCTTTACAACCTTGAACACATCGCCTTCGCAGGGGTCCTTATTAGCGGGGTGGGGCTGTTGGTTGTAAACGACTGGGCGCTCCTTTCCGCCCAGTGGATTCGTTGGAAACTTCTCTTCGTAGCAGGTTTGATCATCCCAGTGGAGGTATGGGATGTCGTAATTATCAACCGCATTCTGCCACGGGCCCTGAGTGCCAAACATATTAACGGGGCGTGTCAACAAGAGCAACTTAGCAAAGCGATGCGTGCCCATGACCTCGTATTGACCCTTGGAGGGGTGACGTTCACCCTGGGGGTCATAGGCGCCTTCTTTTCTGCTATATTAAAACCATGAAAAGGAAGAATTTCACTTTTGGGTGGGACTTACTGCTCACCGCCGGGGTCAACCTTGTGGCCTCTCTGATGATGAAGTATGTCCTGGAAGGGGCCACCATGGCCGGTGGGACGGCCCCGGAGCGCCTGGCGTACATAGCATCAAACCGTAGGATCGTCATTTTCGGCTGGGGGACCTGGGTCGCCGCCACGATTACTCTCCTCCTGGCGTTTTGGGTCTGGAATCTCATTCTTAATCAGCAACTGGCCTACCGGCTGCGTTTTGCTTTTGCCATTGCCATTGTCGGGAGTGCCCTGGATATAGCAGCCGATGTCCTGCAGATGTCGGTCATTCCCTACCTGGCCGGGGAGTACGTTCGTGCCGCTGCCGCCGGAAACGCTTCGGGCGCCCTGCCCATGGTTGGAACGGAAGCTTACACGATAGCGCAGTCCTTTGGGGCCTGGGACACTGCTGCGGTTGCTCTTACCGGTGGAGCGGGGAACACCCTATATGCCGTGGCCGGCCTGATCGTCACCTCGGTTATGTTCGAGACGCCGTGGGTTCCCCGTTGGTACAGCTGGTGGGGGGCGGCGGTTTGGGTTGTTGCCTTTGTGGCCAGCATCCTGCTCTTCTGGTTCCCGCGATTCCTGCCCTTTGGCGTGGCGGCGGAGATGATCCTCTTCATAGCCTGGGCTTCTGCATTTGGAGTGTTCCTACTGCGTTTGCGAAAGTTTGAATAAGAGGGGGGTACGTCATGATACTAGTCACCGGCGGGGTGCTGCGATGCGTCGTGCGCGGTCGCAAAAGTGATCACCAAATAGTATTCATATGGGGATAGGATCGGATGCGCTCATCCTTGGTGATCAGGGTGGCCCCCAGACT
>DYIG01000082.1:0-4022 GCA_020723725.1 Thermaerobacter marianensis
GCCTTGGCGGCATCCCTCGAGGAGGTCCGGCAGGGTGGCAACTTCCTGAAGCCGCTGGCTAACAGCGGCGCCATACCTCCCATGGCCATGGCGGTCTTGTCCGCCGGGAATGAAGCAGGTAACATGCCGGAGGCATTTAAAAACGTCGCCAGCACCTATGAGCAGGAGCTGCAGTCCCTTACCGAGCGGCTTACCACCACCCTCGGTCCAGCGGTGATTATAGTGACCGGTGGCGGCGTGGCCTTCATGCTGGCTTCGGTTTTGCTACCTATTTTTGACGTCTACCAGAACATTTGAACAAGTCGTTTAAATTTTGTCAACCACTTGTCGATGAAAAACCTCGAGAAGAAATTGGGGGGTAGGAGAATTGAAGACCAGACGTCTTGTGCGTGATGAACGCGGGCTCACACTAGTCGAACTACTTGTTGTCGCCGCCATACTCGCCGCCCTTGCTGCGCTGATAGCGCCCCGAGTGGTCAATAGTTTGAATGAAGCCAAGAAAAAGGTCGCCATGAGTGATGCGGGTGTTATCCGTCACGCCATGGAACGGTATCTCATTGAATACAACGAGTACCCCAAGGACTTCATCAAAACCGGCGAAAGAGCCGATTCTTATGCCGGGATGTACGAGAAACTGGGTAGTTACGTAAACATCCCGTCCGACGAAGCAAAGTCAAGCTTCACCTTTGTAAGCTACTACCGAAGCGTCGGTGGTACTTATCAAATACTGGTGAAGGCCAGGGATAAGGTGCAAACCTCAATTGCCATAACCCCTGACGGGGTTAGTGCTCAATAAGAGTTAACCAGCATTACTGAGGTTTCGAGAATAACGCCCGCCGGTCCCGTGACCGGCGCTTCTTTTTTTACCTCTATTATTAACTTTATAACTCTAGGGTTGGCCTGGTCCCTGTTAACCTGAAAGCGGGTTACGTTTTCCATGACCGGTGTGCCACCCTCCTTCGGAACGTTAAGCGCGCAGCCGGTTTGGTCAAGGTAACACACCGTGCGAATGAGGCGAGAACCTTCCTGCCGGTAGGAAACAACCTGGTTCGTTTCCAGTGGGGGAAGGAGGAAGGCAATGCCACCGCTGCATGAGGTATTATCACCCTCGGTGCAGGCTTGTATGGCGTTACGCAGTCCGCCAACCTTATCTCCGCCACGGGTCTCTCCGTCGAGGATACGGGAAAACCCCTCCTGTGCGGTTTCCTGGACCTCAAAGTTGAAGGCGGCGGATGCCTGGGATCGCAACCCCCCTGTGAGGGCTGAAGTGATGGGAATGGTGATTATCGCCAGGATAGCGACCGCCACGACTACCTCGATGAGTGTGGACCCCCTGGAATCTCTCAACACGGATTCACACACCCCCCCGGTGAAAGACCGCAGAGAGCCTGACGGATTCCTTGCCGTCTCGTGAGGCGCGGATCTCTACGAGGGCCGTGTCTTCCCACCCGTTCGGATTGGGCGATACCTTTCGAGTAACCTGGAAGGCGCCTTCTTGGAAGACCTTATCTCCGCTAAAACTAAAGGCGTCAAAATCATCCGAAGCTTCCTGGCGGGCTTCTTCCAGGGCCTGGGCGGCGAGGGCGGTGGACTGTATTCGATCCCTGGCCACCATGATGTTACGTTGCGCGGAGGTGAAGCCACCGAGTAGGGTCGCCAGGCTGAAAGACAGGATGGCCAGAGCCGTTAGCACCTCAATAAGTGCAAAACCCTCTTGGCTGGCGTATTTCTTGAAACTCATTTTCCACATGGGATCACTTCTCCCACCCGCCGCGCTCAACGCCATACTCAGGGGAACCCAAAGAGTAATCCAGGTTTGCGCACTTGGTCAGTCCCGGTGGGGGGGTCTTCTTCTTCTCCTTCCCCTTCCCCTTTTTCTTTCCCTTCCCCTTTTTCTTTTCCTTCTCCTTCGGAGTCTCGCGGTTCTCGCAATTTATTGTAACGGGACAACCGACGATTGCCCCCGTTACCCAAACATTACCAGATATGTCCACGGGGGTGGCGGGGGCGTAGATCCCGGCGCTTATCCACGAGTCCCCCGAGACCTTGACTTCCGAATGATTACTGTCTGTGGTAAGGTAAATCACCGTTTCCGGGTCTTCCTCACCGATCAGGGAGTCGCCACCGATTTCCACCGTCTTACCTCGGATGAAGATGTCCAAAGGGCCATCCGGAAGGATGCTGCCGTTCAGCATATAAAGGGAATCGGCATAAATTGTCGTCGGATCAACCGTTTCTACAACAGATTCGTGGAGGATCTCCAGTCGGCCTTGTATGAAAAAGTGGCTGGACCCGAGTGTTTTAATTATGCTCCACTGATCCAGCACCACATCGCCCTTCACGTAAATCCAGGCCGGTGCCTTCACCACCAGCTTCGCGCCATCCTTTAGCTTCAACGTGTCAAGAGAGAAAACACCTGGACCTATTTCTTTTTCTGCCCGAGCAAGCTCCATACCCTGGAGGTCAATGGTATGCGATGGTGGCGTAAGGACATCGGGACTGGCAACTACTTCCGGGTACTGACCTGATTTGCAAGCGTTCCCGATAATACCATCAGGAGATCCACCGGGATCGCGGAAGAGTTCATTGGGCAAACCCGAAAGACGGGCGGGCGCCTTGATTGTGCGAGAGGTTTTAGGGTGCCCCGTGAAGGTTCCACGGGACTCAAGGAGCGCCATCCTCGGATACGGATACACGATCGTGACGTTATAGGAGGAGTTTGTGGCAGGCAAGCCGGGGGGATTTTGTAAGGAGACGGGCCGCTGACCGGTGCCGAGAACGTAAAGTGCTTGTGCAACACCCGACTCGGCGGCGTGAAGCGCTGCACTACGCCCGTTCCAGAACGAGGCGCCTTTGATGGCATTGAGTCCGATGCCCATGGCAGCCACGGCGAGAATACCAAGGAGGGCGACAACAAGGATGCTGGTGATAAGGGCGGAGCCGGTTCTCTCCCTGATAATCAGTCGTATCGACAATCGCACCCCTCCGTTTGCGCCCGTTTTCGACACTTCAACAACACCCCGGTAATTCCTGCTTTGATTTCAGTTTCGAGACCGTTAGGACGGGTGATGATCGTATGTCAGTCTTCAAAGCAAAAACCGTTATAGGGGTTGACATCGGGTCCTGCCAGGTCAAGATGGCTGTGATGCGCACCGGTCAGGTGCCTGAGGTTCTTTCATATCTTAGTTTTGACACCCCGCCGGACGCTGTTGAGGACGGCATCGTTGAACCTACCGATAACCTCGTCCAGGAACTTAAAGCGCGTTTTGCGACAATGCCGAAAGCGCCGGTGGTGGCGTCTGTCAGCACCCGGCAAGCCGCGGTCAGAACGGCTGTCTTCCCGCGGATGAACGAAAAAGAGCTGGCGGCGGTTCTCAGGTGGCAGGCCGACAAGTATATTCCGCTTCCGGGTGAACACATCTGGGACAGCGCCATTGTAGCGGGCGCCAGCCCGGAGATGAATGTTCTCCTGGTTGCAGCCACCCGCGGTGTAGTCGAAGGGGTTGCGTCTGCTCTGAGACGTGCGGGAGCGGTTTTGGTGGGGATCGACCTCGACAGCCTGGCCGCCGTCCGCGCCATGGATAACCTGGGGGTAATGGATGCCGACCCCGACGTATCCTTGGTGCTTGACCTCGGAGAAGAGGGGACCAGGCTTACGGTTCTCTCCAATGGGGTGCCCTCGGTCAATCGGTTTATGCCGATAGGGGGGAACGACCTGACAGCCGCAGTGAATTCCGGAAGGTTCCTTTCGGAAGGGGATGTGGAAGAAATGCGCCGGAAATACGGGGTAAACCCTGATTCACCTTTTTACAGTTCGGTTAAACCGGTCCTGGACCGGCTTCTTGAGGAGGTGGGGAGGTCGGTGGAGTTCTACCTTTCTCGACAGAAGGGAAGGACCCTGGACCGTGTTTACCTTATAGGAGGGGTGGCCATGACCCCCGGGCTGGCTGCGAGCATTGAATCATATCTGAACGAACGCATTCCCCCGGCGAGCCGCGCCAGCAAACCCCTGGTGCGATTGG
>DYIG01000082.1:4032-5076 GCA_020723725.1 Thermaerobacter marianensis
CGATCTACGGTTTAAGAAGGGTGCGCGGAGGGATTCCATTGAACCGCTCGATTCGCGGTACGTGGTTTCGCTGGGTCTTACCCTGTGGAAGGGGAAAAAGAAGTAGTGATGCAGCGGCTGTCGCGGGATATAAACCTTCTTCCTGAAGGTAATAAACGGAGACTCAGGGCCAAACCGGCAGTCGCCGCTGTTGTGGCCGGCTTGGTCCTGGCGTTTCTCGTCATGGCGCCGGTATACCTACGACAGGGGATCGATGGGTTGGAAGCGGCTGTTCAGGAAAGGGAGCGCAGCACGAGGATTTCCGCAACGGTTAAGGAATCGTTCCGGCAACTCGCGGGGGTCGAGGGCGATGTCAAGGAGAGATCGGTCCTTGCTACTAAACCTTCGGGGTGGGCTTGGCTTGACAATACACTCAAAGATCTCAAAAAGGCTGTTCCCCCGGGCGTAACGGTGGAAGTGATAGAGGTTCCGGCAAGCGGGGGAATTGTTCTCGAGGGACACGCCCCTGACCTGAGAACCCTTTTGACCATGGTCCGGCAGCTGGAGCAGGGTGCGGGCTTCAGGGGATTCAATATTGAGTTCCCCGAGGTCATGGAAACGGATGTTCCATACAGGGTGAGTGCCGTTGTCAATTAAGTTTAGTAAAAAGGTTGCAAATAACATACAAATGCCTGGAGCCTCTGTGTTTATTGAACGGCTTACCCGGCGGGAACGCTGGGTTTTAGGGCTTGGCGTGGTTATACTGGCCGTTTCCTCCTATCACATTCTCTACGTGCAACCTTTGTTGGAGAGATTCAGCATTCTGAGCCACCAACTGGCAATGGAAAGCAATGGATTGTCGGTTCGAGAGAGGGAAATTGAAGTTGATGTTGAAAAGAGGTTGGCAGAGGCTCGCGAGAAGCAACACGAGCTCTTGTTACGCGTTCCTTACGAAGTCGATCGGGTGGCTGTTCTCGAAGCATGGGAGCGCGCGGCAAGCAAGAGCGGGGTTCATATATCCGGACTGACCTGGTCCCCTCCGGTAGAAGGGGAAAGCGGGACAAG
>DYIG01000082.1:5086-7039 GCA_020723725.1 Thermaerobacter marianensis
CGAGTTGACAATCCGGGGAACGCTTGATGCCCACAGGTCATTTATCAGCGCAGTGGCTGCTGACACCAGGGTTTCCTGGTTGGAATCGGTTGGGTTGAAGGCCAATTCTCAATCGGGTAATGAGCCTTCCGGGGACCCTGCAATGCAACCCGGCAGCCAGCACCCTGATATAATTACCGGTACGGTCACAGGCATTTACCGCATAAACCTGGTGGCCTTGCCTGCGGTCAAAAAGGAAAAGGGTAAGGCCAAATAAGGGTCGAATAGGCGCTTGGGGGTTGGCCGTCGTGGAGAAGGTCGTGATAAGGGAAGAAGGCTGCAAGGGGTGCGGCCTCTGTGTAGCGGTATGTCCCCAACGGATCATCATGCTGGCTGAACTCCCGAACACCCTTGGCTACCGTCCTGCCATGGTTTTAGACCAGGATCGCTGCACAAGTTGCTCCCGCTGTGCCATCATGTGTCCTGACTTGGTAATTGAAGTCCACCGCCCTGTGAGGGCTTCCATTGTTTAACACACAAGGGGATGCGGTATGACGCCATCAGTCCGTAAAAAAAAGGATACCTGGCTTTTCATGGGCAATGAAGCCATTGCCGAGTCCGCTGTCAGGGCTGGGTGCCGCCATTATTTCGGTTACCCCATAACCCCTCAGAGTGAACTCCTTGAATACATGGCGCGGCGTCTGCCTGAAGTCGGTGGCGTTTTCCTGCAGGCTGAAAGCGAGCTGGCTGCCATTAGCATGGTTTACGGCGCCTCCGGGGCCGGGGCTCGTGTTATGACTTCATCTTCAGGCCTGGGAATTAGCCTTATGAGCGAGGGGATATCGTACATCGTCGGCTCCGAGCTCCCTTGCGTCATCGTCAACATGATGCGTGGGGGGCCTGGCCTGGGCAATATCTCACCCGCGCAGGCGGATTACTTCCAGGCGACACGCGGCCCGGGACATGGCGACCACCGTTTGGTTGTCCTGGCTCCGGCCTCGGTTCAGGAGGCGGCTGATCTGACCTTTGAGGCCTTTGATATCGCTGACAGGTATCGTAATCCGGTAATGATCCTCGGAGACTCTCTGCTTGGACAGGTGATGGAGCCCGTGACCTTCAGGGAAATGCAGGAACCCGGGACCCTGCCGGAGAAGCCCTGGGCCACGACCGGCAGCGGTTATCACAAGGGGAGGAACGTTATCAACTCACTCAGACTTGACCCTGAGGCGTTATGGTCATTCAACCGGCACCTCGAGGGGAAGCATGCCGAAATGGCACGCAACGAGGTGCGCTGGGCAGGGGAATGCCTGGAGGATGCGGAAATAGTGGTCGTCGCGTATGGCATTATGGCGCGGATCTGCCAGACCGCCGTTGCTCAGGCCCGGCAGGAGGGAATTGCGGCGGGACTAATACGCCCCGTATCCCTGTGGCCCTTCCCGAAGGAACCATTCGAGGTGGTCATGGATTCCGCCCGGCGATTTTTGGTGGTGGAAATGAGCCTTGGTCAGATGCTTGAAGACGTTTCCCTTACGGTTCAGGGCAGGCGCCCGGTCCACTTCTTGGGGAAAACCGGAGGGGTCGTTCCAACCCAGAAGGAAGTTCTGGCTGCGATCAATGCCATTACAGGAAAGGACCTCCTGGGGGTGGCCGGATGAAGCCGGGGGCGCCACGTCAGACGGATACAACGGGGTCAAAGAAGGTTTTTGCGGCCACCAGAGGGCTTACCGGGGCTGTCACCCACTATTGTCCGGGGTGTACGCACGGCGTCGCTCACCGGCTGGTCGGCGAGGTTCTAGAAGAACTGGATCTTCTGGATGATACTGTTGGCGTGGCCTCTGTCGGGTGTTCCGTGATGGCTTACGATTACTTCAACGTCGATATGCAACAGGCCGCTCATGGGCGGGCTCCAGCCGTTGCCACCGGGATCAAGAGGGTGCTCCCCGGCAGAATTGTCTTCACCTATCAGGGTGACGG
>DYIG01000083.1 GCA_020723725.1 Thermaerobacter marianensis
TCCACTTGTACAGGGCGGTTCGGGTGACCCCATACTGGCTGAGCAAGACTATCTGTATCATTGCCCGGGTCAGTGGATAAGGGTGTCATTCAGCTTGTGCAACACCTCTTCCGCCACTGTCCGGTTCATGCCCGGGATGGCCGCAAGCCCTTCCACACCGGCCTGCCGGATGCCCTCCAGGTCCTTGAAGCGGGAAAGTATTGCCTTCCGCCGCTTTGGTCCCACACCCGGGATGTCATCGAGAATAGAGCGCAACATGGAACGCGAGCGGCTCTTGCGGTGATGGGTCAGGGCGAAACGGTGCGCTTCATCCCGCAGGCGCTGCAACAGGTGTAGACCAGCCGAATTGCGAGGCAATTTGATCGGTTCGGGGCTACTGCGGGAAAATAACCATTCGTTCTCCTTGGCCAGCCCAAAGACCGGAATCCCCTTGAGACCAAGGGAGTCCATGGTCTCGCTGGCCGCGCTGAGCTGGCCGCCCCCCCCGTCTATGATCACCAGGTCGGGGCGGCGACCGAAACCGCCGACGGCCCCGGACCCCTTTTCAGTCTCGCGGAGGTATCTCTGAAACCTCCGGCTGATAACCTCCCTGATCATGGCAAAGTCATCCGGCCCCTGGACACCCTGGATACGAAAAACGCGGTACTCGCCCTTGGCAGGCCTGCCGCCCTCGAACACCACCATCGAACCCACAGCCTGCCGCCCCTGGGTGTTGGAGATGTCGTAGCACTCGATCCGCCCCGGCAGCGAAGGCAACCCCAGGGCATCCCGGATCTCCACCAGCGCAACCTGATCCTTTTCCGCAACCTGTCGGCGGCACAGGATTTCCTCCATCAAAAATGACCGAGCATTCTTCTCAGCCATCTCCAGGAGCTGGCGCCTGTCCCCCTTGCGGGGGATGCGGATCTGGACCCGCCCCCGTCGCAGGCCCGTCAGCCACTCCGCAATAGCCTCCGCGTCATCCGCCTGGGCCTGGACGTTGATCACGGGCGGGACGTCCCTGGCCAGCGCGTAAAACTGCTTAAGGAAAGCCCCGAGTATTTCCCCGTCTGGGGCCGAGCCCGCCTTAGCTAGGAGGAAGGCCTCCCGCCCGACCAGCTTCCCGCCCCGGACAAAAAACACGTGGGCACAGGCGTCTTCAACCTGATCACCGTCGGGCTCATCAACCGTCCCGGCCGCAGGCCCGGCTGAGGGCCTGGCTATGGCGACGAAGTCCTCGTCCCCCAGGCGTGCGGACACCACCTTCTGTTTCTCCACAACAGCCTCCAGCAGCCTAAGACGATCACGCAACCGCGCCGCCTGCTCGAAATCAAGCCTCTCCGCCGCGTCCTTCATCTCGCAACGGATGCGTTCCAGCAATTCGCCACCCCGGCCGTCAAGGAACATCACCAGCTGGTTCATAACTGCCCGGTAATCCTCCTGAGTGGAGAACCCCGCACAAGGGCCCTGGCACCTCTTGATGTAATAGTGCAGACAGGGGCGTTCCCGGTGCTGGCGAAACCTGACGTCCGAAATGGGAACACCTGCCGCAGGGTCCGCATGGTTTCCTGCAACGATCCCCCGCGCGTATAGGGCCCGAAGTACCGCGAGCCATCATCCTTGAAGGAACGGGCCACCACCAGCCGGGGCCACTCCTCATTAAGCGTTACCCTCAGGAAGGGGTAGTTTTTGTCATCGCGGAGGCGCACATTGTAACGAGGCCGGTACTCCTTGATAAGGTTGCTCTCCAGGACCAGGGCCTCGACCTCGGAATCGGTCAGGATGTATTCCAGGTCCTCAACCTGGCCCATCATCGTTAAAACCTTGCCCGTCAGACCACGGGCCGACCGAAAGTACGAGCGTACCCTGTCCCGTAAAGAAACGGCTTTGCCAACGTAAATGACCTCTCCGGCGGAATCCTTGAAGAGGTACACCCCCGGTTTTTCAGGGAGGTTTTCAAGTTTTGTCTTGATACTATTGGATACCCGGTTCATCCTATTACCCCGATTCCTTATGGTATAATGTGCCTGTCTTTTGTACCAAACTTGAACCGATAATTATGCGTGATAGAAAAAATACGGTCAAGCATCCATGGAGGGAATAACTTTGTACGATTTCCTGATCATAGGCGGTGGCCCGGCCGGCCTCGCGGCAGCCCTTTTTGGACGACGCAAGCATCTGAAAACAATCCTGCTGGAGAAGAATAACGAGGTGGGAGGGCACCTCTGGCACAGCTATGGATCGAAACCCGTGGTCGATTACCCCGGCTTCCCGGAGGGCATCACAGGGTATGATCTGGTGAAGCGGTTTCGCGAACACGCTGAAAAAGAGGGCGCGGAGATCCACACCGGCGAGCCAATAGAACGCATCGAACCGTGGGAGCCAGGGTACCGCGTTCATACGGGACAGGGCCGCTACTTCGACGCGCTCTGCATCCTTATCGCCATCGGCACGGCGCCAAGGCGCCTGGGGCTCCCCCACGAAAAGGAATTCGCCAACAAGAGCATTTTCTATTCATTTAACTCCCCTGAGGATTTCAGGGGGAAGAGCGTGCTGGTAATCGGCGGCGGCAACTCGGCCCTTGAGGTCGCCATGGGTCTTAAAGACACAGCCAGTGATGTAAAACTCCTCCACAGGAGCAAATTCCGGGCCGATGAAGGGCTGCAGCACGAATTCCTTGAGAGCGGCGTCCCTTACGAGCTCGGAGTGGTCGTAACCGGCTTGCATGGGGAAAACGAACTTGAGGCAGTCACGATTCGGAACCTGGAGACCGGTGAGGAATACCGGCGCCAAACCGATGCCCTCATCTCCTGCACCGGCCTGGCCCCCGGAGCGGGGTTCCTTGAGGATCTCGGCGTCCAGGTCAATGAAAGGGGTTACATCATCACTGATGCCGATCAACAGACCAACGTCCGGGGCATTCTCGCCGCAGGGGACATCACCGGCGGTACGGCCCGCCTGGCAACGGCCATCGGGCAGGGTGTAACCGCCTCCCACACCGCCCATCGTTACGTCAAGGACATTCAGATAAAGTTACCGCAAAAAGCTTAGTCGTCCCAACCCCCTCGGCCATGACACTCACGGCAGGAGACAGAGCGCCGGTACGTGGTTGGGTGGCAGTCGTTGCAGTAAAGTTCCTCCAGGTGCTTCCACATCTCCGGGAAGCGCGGGTGGCGGAACGTAGACGGCACCCACCTCGTGGGTGTGTGACAGTCGCTGCAGGGGATGCCCTGCGCCCCGCCATGGAAACCGTCCCTCGGCAGGCGGTGGCAGGCTGAGCATTTCTCCCTGTCGGCCGGGTTTAACACCCTGTGGTCGAATCGTGCCGGACGCCATGCCCTTACCCCGTGACACTGATCACACTTGTCGCTGACCAAGTCGTGGAGCTCATCCTCAGGCAATGAGTGGCAATCGACGCACGCACGGTCGGTTACTGATTGATGGCTGAAAGAGATATCCTCCCAACTACGGGTGGAAATATGGCAGGCATCGCATCGGTCATCCTTAATATCCGGGTGGGCGTCACGCCCCTCGGACAGGTGACAGTCCTGGCAGAGGGCATAGCCGGACAACCCCTTCCCGGCAGGGTCAGGTTCCCCTCAAGACCCTGGTGCTCCGTATGACATGTGGAGCACTTCTCGGCCTGCTTGTCCTCATGCAACTCGATCACGGCGGGTTTGGCATCCATCGTTTTCAAATCTTCCGAGGTATGACAACCACCAGCGGTACACCCTTTTTCATTTATACCCCTGAAGGCCTTGTGACAATCAACGCACGTGGCATCGCGGTGTTCATAGTGCACCGGGCCAGGGGCGTAGAACTGGGCAGCAATTTCACCCCCCTGGTATAGCAGCAATATGCCCGAGACAACCAGGATGACGAGCCCGGACAGGTATAAAGCTATCGGAGGACGATCCCCTTTGTTCTCAGGCACGATCGAGCAGCCCCCCAAAGAAGATCATTGAAAACATGTGCAGCAACAGCATGGTGAAAAAAGCCATGGTGATTGGCATGTGCACCTTCTTCCAGTTGCGGAAGGCCTCTTCGGTGAACGAGACGGCGTACATCTCATCCTCTATGGCTGCCGCATCCAGACCCTGACTCTTGAGGCGGGCGCGCATTTCCGACTTCTCCTTGAGAATCTGCTTGTGGATGAAGCTACCCAAGGCACCGCTGATAGCCGTAACCAACATCAAGATAAAGGTCAGCAGGGCCATCCCCCTTGGCGGGGTTCCGTCACCTGCATGAACGACTATAAGGAAGGTGCCAAAAATGGCGAGAAACTCATGCCTTTCGAGCCACACCTTCAGGGTTCCCAGGCGAGCGAGTTGGGGGAACTTCTTGCGCATGTAATACATCTGGCCGAACAGCATGGCGAAGGTGCCGAGGTAACCCAGGATGTGGCGTATCCTATCATCGAACAAGGTGCCAATCTGAAAGCCTATAACCAGGATCCCTGTGATAACAATAAACATCACGCTGGTTCGCAGCCATGGCATTATTCCCGTAAACATCCAGTCACCCTCCGCATAAATATTTCGCCATCCCGTGCAATTAAATACAACATCGATTAAAAACCCATTAAAATTGTCACCTATAGGGGAACAGGTTTCGTTGACGAGAGCAGATTTTCTGAATTTCTGATTTTCTGATTGCGTTCAAAAAGACCATCCAAGACCCTGCGGAGGAACCGACCGGTGTGCGACCCGTCCACCGTCGCCACCTGCTCGGGCGTGCCTGCGGCAACGACCCAGCCGCCCCCATCGCCGCCCTCAGGGCCGAGGTCGATAATCCAGTCCGCGCACTTTATGACATCGAGGTTGTGTTCAATAACAACCACCGTCGCACCCGCATCGACCAGCCGCTGCAGGACCTCGAGCAACCGGTGCACGTCTGCCATGTGAAGGCCGGTAGTCGGCTCATCAAGGATGTAGAGGGCGCCGCTGTCACCCTGTCTGCTCAATTCCGTAGCCAGTTTGACGCGCTGGGCCTCGCCGCCCGAAAGCTGGGTGGCGGGCTGGCCGAGCCGGATATAGCCCAGACCCACGTCCTTGAGAACCTGGAGCTTGCGCTTAACCGATGGGATGTTTTCGAAGAACTGCACTCCCTGATCCACGTTCATCTCCAGGATATCGGCTATGGTCTTGCCCTTGTAGGTTATTTCCAGGGTCTCACGGTTATAGCGCTTACCGCCGCAGACCTCGCACGGGACATAGACATCCGGGAGGAAATGCATCTCTATCTTGATTATCCCGTCCCCGCGGCAGGCCTCGCAGCGCCCCCCTGACAGGTTGAAACTGAACCGTCCGCGTTTGTAGCCACGTGCTTTAGCCTCCGGGGTCATGGCGAAGACCTCACGGATGTGGTCGAAGACCCCGGTATAGGTTACCGGGTTGGAACGCGGCGTCCTGCCGATTGGCGACTGATCGATCTCGATGACCCGCCTGAGGTTCTCCACCCCCAGGATGGCGTCGTGCCGTCCCGGCTTCACTTTGGACCGGTTCAGTTCCTGCGCCAGGCGCCGGTAAAGGATCTCGGTTATCAGCGTGCTCTTGCCGGAACCGGATACGCCCGTAACGCAGACAAAGAGCCCGAGCGGGATAGCCACGTCTATACCCTTGAGGTTGTGTTCACGGGCCCCTTTTATCTCCAGCCGCCGCCCGGTAACCGGTCTCCTGGACGGAACCTCGATACGCTTCCGCCCGGAAAGGTACTGCGCCGTAACTGAGTCCTCAGACGCCAGCACTTCACCCAGCGGCCCGGCCGCCACCACCCTGCCGCCATACTCACCGGCCCCCGGCCCGATATCCACTACGAAATCAGCCGCCCTGATGGTGTCCTCGTCATGCTCGACGACGATGACCGTGTTCCCCTGATCGCGGAGGCGTTCCAGGGTAGCAATAAGCCTGGCGTTGTCCCTCTGATGCAGCCCGATGCTGGGCTCATCCAGTATGTAAAGCACCCCGACCAGGCCGGACCCAATCTGGGTAGCGAGGCGGATACGCTGCGCCTCCCCGCCAGACAGGGTGGATGCCGCCCGGTCGAGCGTAAGGTACCCAAGGCCGACATTGTTCAGGAACCCCAGCCTGGCGTTGATCTCCTTGAGAATAGGAGCAGAGATGACCCCCTCTTTGCCTTCAAGGTGCAGGCCGCCAAAGTAGTCCAAAGCCTCATCCACGGGCAGAGCGGTTACCTCGGCGATGTTCTTGCCACCCTCGCCGATCCGAACGGCCAGGCTCTCAGGGCGCAGTCGGCGGCCGGCGCAGGCCGGGCAGGGGATGGCGCTCATGTATTCCTCGATTTCCTCCCGGACCCAATCGACCGTTGACTCCCGGTACTTCCGCTCCAAAATGTGAATAGCGCCCTCGAACCTCACGTATTTCTCCCGCACGAACCCGTAAGCGCCCTGGTACTTGAACGGCATGGGTTCAGGGTCTCCGTACAGTATAAGGTCTAAAAGGGCCTCCCCTCCCTCCTCCACCGGGGCAAAGGGGTCGAAGCCGTGGTGACGGGCAGCAGCCTCAATGAGCTGCCCGTAGTAGTTCCCTCGTCCCTGTTTGCCGTTGCCGCCCCCGGCAAACGGCGCAACCGCCCCTTTGACAATAGAAAGACGCCTGTCCGGAATGACAAGGTCGGGGTCGACCTCTTTCATCACGCCGATCCCGGAACACTTGGGGCAGGCCCCGTAGGGACTGTTAAAGGAAAACACCCGGGGCGCGATCTCGCCCAAGCTGAAACCGCAGTCGGGACAGGCCAGCTTCTGGCTGAAGAGGATATCCTCCCCGGGGTCGCCCAGGACATTAACCACCGCCAGCCCCTCGCCCCAGCGGAGCGCCACCTCCAGGGAATCGGCCAGACGGCTGCGGATGCCATCCCTTACCACGAGCCGGTCCACGACTATTTCCACGCTGTGCTTCTTGTTCTTATCCAGCTTGATGTCCTCGGTAATCTCAAGGACTTCCCCGTCCACCCGGACCCGCACAAACCCGGCCCGGCGCACATCGTCCATTACCTTCTGGTGTTCGCCCTTACGCC
>DYIG01000084.1 GCA_020723725.1 Thermaerobacter marianensis
GCGCCCTGGTTGCAGGCTCGGGCAAAGCCGAGGTTCTCTCTATTGGTGATTACCCGCACGTCCCCTTCCAGGGTGTGAAGGAAGTCGTTTGTTCCGTCGGATGAGGCATTATCCACAATGATGACCTCATAAAGGTCTTCCGGCGTATTCGCCGCCAGGGCTTCCAGGCAGCGCTGTGTATACTCGACCTTGTTAAATACCGGGATGATAATCGAGACTCGGAACAGGGGTTTGTATGGGGTCGCGTGTTTTTCTGATTCAGGTTGCTGCCGCAAGAAGCCTAGCCTCAAAGCATCCTCGCGGGCCTGTTTCCAGGCAGCCAGCCCCTTCTCGACAGCCCCTGGTTGCTTTTGTTCCTGTTCTTTGTGTTGCCTGAAATAGCTTAGGCTGTCAACGAGGTAGATAAGGTCTCCCTTACTGAGGAGGTTGATCCAGAGTGTGACATCACCGTTCCATACGGCCGGTTTTCCCCCCAAACTCCAGGGGTGAGGCCGCACATCGATGAGGTCCCTTTTCCGGAACATGGCTGTTGTTGGTTCCCCGATGAAATTCACGCCCAAAGAGAGCATGGAGTTAACAGCTAGCACCCCATTGATAATACTGTCTCTTTCTACCGGACGGCGTGTTGCAGGTGAATCGGGCAGAGGCTCCCCCGTACCATCAATCATTTGTCGGTGTGATGTGACGAGTGTGGCATATGGGACACGATTGAGACACTCCACCATTCGCCTGACACAATCAGGGTGGAGAACATCGTCGTCGTTTAGGAATTTGATAAAGCTGCCGTTAGCGAGCTTGAACAACTTTTGATAGTTCCTTGCCGAACCTAACGCGGGTACGTTTCGGGTGTATTTAATTCTCTGATCATAGGCAGCGCGCTCCATAGTTATCCTCTCAATTTCTTTGCCTTGGCTGTCGTCTGAGACGATGACCTCGAGGTTTGTATAGGTCTGGCATAGCGCACTGTCCATGCACTCTTCAAAGAATCGCGGGTTATAGGCTGGAATGAGGACGCTGACAAGGGGTTCGGCCTCAGGCTCCGGTTCCCTCATTTTTGTGAACTCAAGGACCATGGAATCCCATCTGTATTCGAGGCCGCGCAGTTCGGGGTAATCGCTTTCCCCGATGGGGCACCGCCCTTTGAAGGTTAAGCCAGCATAGGTAGCCACCCTGATGAGCTCTTCCTCGTTGTAAAGCCATTGATGCCCCCAATAACGCATGGCAACATTAAGCATTTCGCACCTGTTGTCCAGCCACTCATAACCGAAATCCTTTATCCATTGCTGGCTCTTCCAGTCACCACTGAAATCCTTAACCAGTTGATCGAGGTCCGGTGTGGCTATGCGAACGACTCCTCCGGGTGTGAGAACCCTTCGGCACTCACGGAAAAAAGCATAGGCTTCCGCTTGGCTCAGATGCTCTATGAAATGCTCACTGAATACCCCGTTAACCGAGGAGTCGGGAAAGGGCAGGCCCTGGTTAACATCAAGGGCCATGTCTGCTCCCGGGTCCCGGTCAATGTTAATAAATCCAGGGATTTTCCTGGTCCCGCAGCCAATATGCAGCAAAGTGCTCGTCATTATACATGCACCTCTCTTTTCGTGATCGGTCTCCTATAAGCCGGAAAGAACCCATACGCATCATTGGTCTTGAAACCTGTGGAGCGTTCCCATTCCCTGACAAGCAGGGTATAGAGATCTGGTTGGACTACCATCTGCCAGGCAGAGAGTGGTTTGGTCAGGTGTGAAAAGCCCTGTTTAAAGTGGAAGAGGGAATCCCTTTGCCCGCCCAGGCCCGATCCCAGGTTTAGGATGAGGTTCCCTCGAGACTTGGCCCACCAGCGGACATGGTCCAGCATGGTCTTCAGTGGGTGATAACAAAGGAATTTGTCCTTGGTACCGGACAGGTGGTATTGGACTATGCCGCAGACCTCGGTGAACAGACCTGCCGATGCCACTTCACCGTCTATTCTGACGGTAAACAGGTGCAAATTCCCCGGAGAAACCCTGACCAGTTTGTAGAAGTATTCCTTGGGGAAATAGTAAAACTCCCTCGCCCCAGCCCTCTTCATCGTCTGGTAATAGAGGTCTACGAAAGTGTCTATCTCCCGGAATTCTGTATCCATTTCGACCAAATGCCCCTGACGTTTGGCATTGTTGATGTTAGAACGATGGTTAGCCCGTGTCTGCCGCCAAATCTCTTCGGGGCTCAAGGAGAGGTCAACGTAAACTGTTTCACCATGGGTAACCGTTAGCCCTATGCCAACCAATTCCGCTGGGAACGGGTAAAAGGGATGGAGGCGAAGGAATGCCGCAACAACACCCTGTTCCTTTAAGCCTGTTACGAAGGCATTTACCGCGTGTCTAACAAAGGAGGTAACCGGGCTTTCTGTTCCCGCTTTTAATAACGGTCCAGGATAACCATAAGGGGTGGCTGCATCCAGCAAACCATCCCAGGATGGGATTGGGCGAATTAACAACGGGATAAACAGCAGGGTATCATTCCCCTCTGCCACGAAGGCGAGGGGAGTTCCTTTCTCGTATTCCGCGGAGAGTGCCAGATACTCCGGCAAGTGATAAATATCATGGGGAAGCTGGGATAAGACGCGATTCCATGTCAATGAACCCGGGGTAATAAACTCAGTTTTCATTGTCTTACCACCCCAGAGTATAGCGATAACCGCTCGAGGACCGTATTCAGTTTCGCTGTCATGCGATGCGAGACCGCTATTGTCTTAACCTTGTGTGCGTGTGTCTTCAAGTGTTTCATCCGGCACCGGATGAGGCATTGTCTTGCCGGATCAAGGGTTCGGAGTGCGGATTGAGCAATTTCATCTCTAAGGATCCCCGGGTCCGTCAGGACAAAAAAACCCCCGCCCAGCCTGCCTATATCATAGGAAATATTTTGGGTTTGGAGAGTGAATTGCGAAAAACCGTACCGGTTCTGTACACAATTGGCCTGAGGCATATTGGGGCAGCAAAACTCACCCTCGGGCAACCCTGTTCCAGGCGTAAAAGTCGCCCAGATGTATTCCTCCACCGACAGGAAACCCAGGTTCAGATACCACTGTTTCGCCGATTCATTGTCTTGGAATACATCAAGACTCAGATCCAGGTCGCCCGGCCTTCTAGTCATCTCCAGGGTGTGGTGAAGGAGTTTAGTACCCAGGCCTTTTCCCCTTTGTGAACGTTCAATATGGATGTTATTGAGGAACAGACCATTGCTATTAAAGCGTATCTCCGCTACGCCATAGACGGAAGAATCATTGCCACTCAAAACGGTGAAAACACGGTCGGGGTGTTGGTCCTTAAGGCCGATCAGATCGTGAAGGTAGTGTTTGAATCCCTGGCACCCAAGCGGCATGTATGTTAGCAGGTCAGGGGAATAACCCTCCCTGAGGAGCTGGTACATAGTTTCGGTGTCTGAATGCCTGGCGAACACCACAACCACTGGCTGTCCTCCCCCCTGAGCATGTCTTCTTCAATGCGTCACAGCTTCAATGCGTTGCCCGGTAAATGCGGTCAAAGGTCTGGATTATACGGTCGCAGTCACTCCCCGTCATCTCGTGATGGACCGGCAGGCAGAGGACGTTGTTTGAGGCATAAAGGGTGTTGGGAAGGCTGTCTGCAGAGTATAGACCGTTGTAGATCGGGGAGTTAACGATCGTCGGATAAAAATACTTCCTTACCAGGATCCCTTCTCTTCTATAGAGGTTATAAACGGTATTACGGTTAAAGCCCTTAGAGGGGTGTATGAGAACAGGGAAATAGGCGTAGTTGAGATGGATGTTACCGGTTGAATACATGTCTTCCCTGATGACAAGGTTCGGGTCTTTTAATTCCTCAAAGTACGAAAGATAACGCTTCACGACCTGACGCCGTTTTTCTATGGCAGATTCAACAAGGCCTAGGGTAACGAGGCCGAAGGCTGCTCTTACCTCATCCATCTTTCCGTTTATACCGTAAAGGGCTATCTCGTGTTCATTTACTATGCCGAAGTTGCGCATTAACCGAATTCGTTCCAATAACTCCGGGTTTGGCTTGCCCAAAGAAATGCAGCCGCCTTCTACGGTGTTAAAAACCTTGGTGGCGTGAAAACTGAATACGGACAGATCGCCATAGGATGCTATGCCTTTTCCATTGATTCTTACTCCGAAGGCAGGCGCGGCGTCATAAATAACCTTCAAACCGTGTTCCTGGGCTATTTGAGCAAGCCTATCGACCTTACAAGGGAATCCGTAGGTGTGAACCGCCAATATGGCACGTGTCTTGTGGGTTATGTGCCTTACAACCGACTCAGGATCCAAACAGAAATTTTCGTCTATATCAGCAAACACCGGGGAAATCTTGGGGTTGTTAAGAAGCACGTGGTAAGTGGCGGGAAAACTATAGGCAGTCGTTATCACTTCACCTTCGCCAACCAGTGCCCTGACGGCAAGGTCTAAACCGACGGTAGCATTGGTTACAGTGGCGAGACCTTTGACGCCCAAGTAATTCTGAAGCTCTCTTTCAAGCCTTTGCACATATACCCCGTTATTCGTTACCCAGCGTCTTTCAAGAATATCCTGAAGATACGGGATAAGGGCATCAAGTTCCGGCAAAAGAGGACGAGTCAGGCTTATTTGGTCGATTTGAACAGGTATTGATGCATCCGCCTTCAAAACGTCTGGTTTTCCCATAAAGAGACGTTTCCCCCATCCCAATTTAGAAACCAGAGTAGTAATCGTATTTTTTGTCCTTATTTTTAGAGGGGTACTCCAACGGCTTAATCCCAAGTGAAACCGGTGAGCGTCTTTATGACCCTGAAAATGTCCTCAGTAGTTAGGGAAGGGTGTACCGGGAGTGAGAGGACTTGTTGTGAAAGCTTCTCCGAAACAGGATAGTCTCCGGGGTGAAAACCTCGGTTGCGGTAGAGTGGTTGCAGGTGAATGGGTTGGGGGTAATGAATGCCCCAACCCACCCCGTTTTTCTCTAGGTAATCGCACAATTCCGTTCGTAGGTTGGCAGGCACGCGGACAGTATATTGGTTAAAAACATGGTTCATTTTCATAGGAACCAGCGGGGTCTTCAACTGTTTCAAACGGCCGAGGTTGGTCGAGAGCAGGTATGCGTTTCTTTGTCTGGTGGCGATGAATTCGTCTAACCGTTTAAGTTGTTCCAGGCCTATGGCTGCCGCGATGTCTGTCATCCTGTAATTAAAACCCAAAGTTTCGTGATGATAACGGCGCGGGGCCCCGTGTGATGCCACCATCCGGCACCGCGCTGCCAGGTCCGGGTCGTTGGTGGTGATCATGCCCCCCTCGCCTGTGGTCATATTTTTGGTGGGGTAGAAACTGAAGGCCGCAGCGTGTCCGAGAGACCCAACCCTCCTCCCGTTATAAACTGCGCCGTGTGCCTGGGCGCAGTCTTCAACCAAGAAAATTCCGTGTTGTTGCACGAGGTCCATGATTGGATCCATGTCGCAGGGGAGACCATAAAGATGCACAACAATCAGGGCTTTCACACCCCTGTTTGTGCTTAAGGCCTTTTCTATAGCCGCTGGGTCGATGTTAAACGTTTCTTGATCCACGTCTGCAAACACCGGTTCTGCCCCGCAATAGAGTATGGAATTGGCTGTAGCTATGAAGCTGAAGGGTGTGGTGAGGACCTTATCACGGGGCCCAACCCCAAGCGCTTTCAGGGCGATGCAGAGCGCCGCCGTGCCGGAAGAGACTGCAACTGCGTGATTGACGCCTGTGTATGAAGCAAAAGCGTTTTCGAACCGGGTCACCTTTTCTCCGGCCGCCAGCTTCCCCGACCTGAGAACGTCATTGACACTGGTTATTTCTTCTTCCCCTATATAAGGAACGGATATGGGTATTTTCACCGGTTTCCCTCATCATCAGTAGCGGAAGGTTCCTCAAGGCTTAATAGGGTTCTACATCGGGTACATATTAGTTGACGTTTCTCGCCGGGGACGAGTCGGGCCGGGTATCCACAGCGACAAACGTAGCCAAAGGGTCTGGCAGGAACCCCTCCTATAACGGTGTGAGGGGGAACATCCCTTGTAACCACCGCCCCTGCTGCTACGAGAGCATAGGCGCCAATGCGAACCCCACAGACCAGAGTGGCATTACCTCCTATTGAAGCACCTTTCTCCACTAGGGTCCTCCCGACTGCAAAATTATGATTAAACGCCCGGGGGTAGCGGTCGTTGGTGAACGTTACATTGGGACCAACAAAAACGTCGTCCTGTATCGTTACCCCACGATACACGGAAACACCGTTTTGGATCTTGACACGGTTGCCAATCTGCACGCCGGTGTCGATATACACGCCTTTACCCGGAGTGCAGTCCTCGCCGATGACCGCGCCTTCGCGTACCTGGGCCTGATGCCACACCTTTGTCCCGCGCCCTATGGTTGCGTGCGGGCTGACCTCCGCTGTCGGGTGTATAAATGCGCTGGATTCCATGGTTTATCGTCCCCCGTTTAAATACTTACGTGTTTTTTGCGATATGAAGTACCGGAGATAAAAACCTGGCAAGGAAGCCAGGGGAAATTTCAAGGAGGATAAGAAATATGGGACTTAGGGTTAATACCAACGTCGAAGCACTCAACGCCCACCGTAATCTGTTACTCACCGGACTCCAGATGAGCAAGTCACAGGAGAAACTCGCTTCAGGGTACCGCATCAACCGTGCGGCGGATGACGCGGCTGGCTTGGCCATTTCGGAGAAGCTGCGCAGCCAGATCAAGGGGTTGAATCAGGCGATACGTAACGCACAGGACTCCATCTCTTTGATTCAGACGGCTGAAGGTGCTCTGACTGAAACCCACAGCATCCTGCAGCGTATGCGCGAGCTGGCCGTACAGGCGGCAAACGGCACTATGACCAATAGTGATCGTACCGCTCTAAACAGCGAGGTCACACAGTTGAAGGCAGAGATCGACCGGATTTCGAGTACGACTCAGTTTAACGGGATGAACCTGCTAGACGGCAC
>DYIG01000085.1 GCA_020723725.1 Thermaerobacter marianensis
GGAAGCCGTAGCGGCCGAGGGTGCCGATTACTTGATATTTGGCAACGTTTTCCCAACTGCGACCAAGGTCGGTTTGCCCGGCAGGGGAGTGGGGCTACTGGCCGAGGTTTGCAGGGTTGCCCGTTGCCCGGTCGTGGCCATCGGCGGGATCGATGCTTCAAACGTTGCGGATATACGCGGCGCCGGTGCGGCAGGGGCCGCGGTTATGTCGGGGATAATGGCCTCACCTGACCCCTGGCGCACGGTTATGGAACTGCGGGAGGTTTGGGAAAATGAACACGATAAAGGTCACGCTTAACGGTGAAGAGCGGTTGGAGCCTGTCGGCACGTCCATTGCCGACATCCTGGAACGGTATGGTTTGACGCCGGGTCAAGTCGCGGTGGAGCGCAACCTGGAGATCGTGCCCCGTTCGGAATACGCCAGCTGCGTTCTTGCCGATGGTGATACGATAGAAATTGTCCATTTTGTTGGCGGGGGATGATCCTTGATGGGTTCGCTACAGGCGCAGGGTTCGCTACAAGGGGATAAATTGGTTATCGCCGGTCGGGAATTCCGTTCCCGGCTGATGGTGGGTACGGGTAAGTATCCGAGCATGGAGTCCATGGAGGAAACACTCCGGCGCTGCGGCGCGGAGGTTGTCACCGTTGCCGTCCGCCGGGTCGGCCTGGGCTCCGGCGGCAAGACCATCCTTGACCACATCGACCGTTCCCGCTACTTCCTGCTCCCCAACACTGCGGGGTGTTACACCATAGAGGATGCCGTCCGGGTGGCCAGGCTGGCCAGGGAGGCGGGGCTTTCCAACTGGGTCAAACTAGAGGTCATCGGCGATGAGAAGACCCTTTTGCCGGACCCCGTTGCCACCATCGAAGCGGCACGCATCCTGGTGGAAGAGGGCTTTGTCGTCCTCCCCTACACCACTGACGACCACATCGTCGCCCGCCGTCTGGTTGAGGTCGGGTGCGCCACGGTGATGCCGTTTGGGTCACCGATCGGCTCAGGACAGGGTATCCTCGATTTCAGGCGCATCAGGAGGATCAAGGAGAACGTCCCGGTTCCCGTGGTGGTCGATGCCGGAATCGGTGTGCCCTCGGATGCCGCCATGGCCATGGAGATCGGCGCCGATGCCGTCCTGATAAACACGGCTATCGCGCTCGCTCAGGACCCACCTCTCATGGGCGAGGCCTTCGGGTTGGCGGTGCAGGCGGGCCGGATGGGTTACCTGGCCGGGCGGATCCCCCGCAGGGAAGACGCCTCTGCCAGCAGCCCGACGACCGGCACCATTTCTTCTGAGCGTTCCGGGGTTGCAAAGTAATTTGTCACGCTTTTCTGAGGAGGAAATCATACGGTACAGCAGGCAGCTGGCCTTGCGCGAGGTCGGCGGAGAGGGGCAGGAACGCCTGCGGCGGGCTGCGATCCTGATTGCAGGGGTGGGGGGGCTCGGCTCCCCTGTGGCCCAATACCTCGCGGCCGCTGGTGTCGGGCGTTTGGGCCTGGTGGATTTTGATGCGGTGGACCTCTCCAACCTGCAGCGCCAGGTGGTTTTTGGCACTCCTGATATAGGCCGCCCCAAAGTGCAGGCCGCTTTTGAGCGCCTCCAATCCCTCAACCCCCGGGTGGAATTTGACCTGCACGGTGTTGTCCTGGATGAGGGCAATGCCGCTAACCTTGTATCCCGTTACGATGTGGTCGTTTCGGCTTTGGACAATGCCTCAACCCGTTTTGCCTTAAACGATGCCTGCGTGCGGTTGGCCAAACCGATGGTCGAGGCGGGCATCCTGCGTTTCGACGGCCTGTTGATGACGGTGATTCCCGGCAAGGGTCCGTGCCTGCGCTGCGTGTTCCCTGAGCCGCCAAGCGCCGATGATTTGCCCACCTGCGCCAGCGCCGGGGTTATTGGGGCCCTGGCGGGCGTGATGGGGTCGCTCCAGGCGTTGGAGGTGGTGAAGCTGCTCCTTGGAAAAGGGGAGACGTTCACGGGGCGCATCCTGCGTTTTGACGGCCTTACGGGGCGGTTCCGGGAGATCCCATGGCCCAGGAACCGGCAGTGTCCCGTGTGTAAACACGTGTAATCAACGTTTTCTAGCTCAATCAGAAAATTTGATTTTCTGAAAATTTGATTTTCTGAAAAATCCGATTGGTGTTTGGAGTTTAATACGGATTAGAATTTGGTGCCGAGGGAGGGATTCGAACCCTCAAGGCCGTGAAGCCAGCGGTGTTTGAGACCGCCCTGTATGCCAGTTCCAGCACCTCGGCATATCGCAAACTTTGAGCAAACCGAAGGTTCAAGGCGAAGCACAAACATCTTAACAAAACGCCTTGTCGTTTTCAATGCTATGGCAGGAAGCGACCTTTTTCGGTCGAATTTAGTAACTATATTGCTTGATTCTAAGGGTGTCGTGTTTATCATTGGAATGGCTTTACGCGCTGGGCAGCGTTGTCCTGATTAGTTTGATTTCATTGGTCGGTGTAATAACACTTTCCCTGAATGAACGCTTGCTCAGGAAACTGATCTTTGCCCTTGTGGCGATGTCAGTAGGGGCGCTTTTCGGGGATGCGTTTATTCACCTTCTTCCTGAGGCTTATGAGGAAGCGCCAGGTAGCATCATGCCTTCCATTTACGTGCTTACTGGGATTATTGGATTTTTCATTTTGGAGAAGTTCCTGCGTTGGCGCCATGAACACAGCCTGGAGGCCTGCTGCCCATTGCATCCCGTCGGGCACATAAACCTGGTAGCCGATGGACTGCATAACTTCGTAGACGGGATCCTCGTCGCCAGCAGCTATATGGTGAGTCTGCCTGTGGGCATCGCCACCACTGTGGCGGTTGTGCTCCACGAGATCCCGCAGGAGATCGGGGACTTCAGCATCCTCGTTCACGCTGGTTTCAGCAAGACCAGGGCGCTCCTCCTAAACCTGCTTTCGGCGTCCTTGGCGGTGTTGGGCGCCATCCTCGCACTCCTTGTGGGTAGCAGCCTTGAAGGTTTTTCGTCAATCATTATCCCCCTTACGGCTGGCGGGTTCATCTACATTGCGGGGTCCGACCTCGTTCCGGAACTGCACAAGGTTCATGAGCCCGGGAAATCGATTATGCAATTCGGCGCCATGGCGGCCGGGGTCTTCATCATGTTCCTCCTTCTGGGACTGGAGTAATAACTGTCCCCCCTCGGGCATAGGGCATATTCAGTAGATCACATGCCCGGGGGTTATAATACTTGTTTATTTCCAGGTTGCTGCTAATCCTTGTTCTGCTCATTGCTAGTCAGATGGTCCATGCCACTCCGCTCGAGAATGCTGATGTCAGGGGGGTTACGCAAAAGGCCCTGGATGCCGATCAACCCCAGCCAGGGGGTAACAGTTCCGCCGATGATCATATCGAAACGAGAATGCAAACACAGGCCGGAACGCGTGTCGTCATCAACATACCGCTTTTGAAACTCTACCTCTATGATGGCGACCAAATGATCAAGTCGTATCCGGTGGCTATCGGGCGCCACCAGAGTCTTATAGGTAACCGGGTTTTCGATACGGAGACCCCTGTAGGGGAATTCACCGTCTCGTGGAAAGACCCCCGGCCGCGTTGGTATCCACCCCTCTGGTTGAAGAAGGAGAAGAAATGGCCGGAGAACTACAGTGTGCCCCCTGGGCCGGAAAACCCCCTGGGTACCAGGTGGATTGCCATATCACGCCCGGGTGTTCAGGGTTACGGCATTCATGGCACCAACAACCCCTCATCGATTGGACACACGGCCAGCCTCGGCTGCATCCGGATGCTGAACCGGGACGTGGAGGAGGTATTTGAAAGGGTTCAGGTTGGCACTCCAGTCAGTATTATCTACGAGCCGGGGTTTGTCTACAGGGACAGCGACGGCTCCTGGCACCTGGCCATAGGCACGGACGTATATGCCAAAGGGATAGCGCCCCTTGCTTCTGCACGGTCCAGCCTCGAGGCCGCCGGGTTCGATAGTTCGATCCTGGATGGGGAGGCCATCCCTGTATCCAGTGGTTCAAGGGACATCGTTCTAATGGGGTCGGGTCGGCTGCGGGAGTCGATTCGTATCTACTGGCCGGACGGGTTTGGGCTCACCGATAACGCGTATAGGGAAAAGGGGCGCATCTTTGTCTCGCTAGGCGGATTCCCAACCGCATTCCAGAGGTATTTCCGTGTGGGGAGTGACGGGCAGGTGTTCCTTTACGGCAAACCCATTGAGAATCTGCCGGGGTCTGGCACTGGCCCGTACATCCTCCTGGAGGAGGCCGCGCGGCGTTTTGGGGTAAGGATTAAATTCCTCGAGCCTGTGGGGGTCGCGCGGGTCAGTTTTTAGAAGGTTTAACGCTCCCAAAGGCGAACAATAAACCCCGGTGATGTATTTGTCCGGACAGCACGTGATCCTGATCGATGGCCATAGCCTGTTCCATCGCGCCTTTTTTGCCCTGCCCCATCTTACCAATGGCCAGGGGCAGCCTACGAATGCGGTGTACGGCTTCCTTACCATGCTTCTTAAATTGATAGAAGTCTACCGCCCCGACTGTATTGTCACAGCCTTGGACCGTTCAACGCCAACCTTTCGCCATGCTACTTACGAGGGATACAAGGCGCACCGGCCTGAAATGGCTGATGAGTTGCGGAGCCAATTCCCGTACTTGCGACAGGCGCTCGCCGCCATGAGGGTGCCCGTCTACGAACTAGATGGTTACGAGGCGGATGACATCATAGGCGGGTTGGCGTTGCGGGCGGCGGGTCAGGGCTGCCGCGTCACCATTGTGACCGGCGACCGCGACCTGCTGCAGCTGGTGGGGCCCCGTATCAAGGTCCTTTTAACCCGTAGAGGCATCAGCGAGATGGAGGAGTATGACGTCGAAGCGGTGATGGCCCGGTACGGCCTCAAGCCCGTCCAGCTGCGCGATGTGAAGGCCCTGATGGGGGACCCCTCCGACAACATACCGGGTGTACCGGGGATTGGCGAGAAAACCGCCCTTAAGCTAATCAAAGAGTATGGGAGCATAGAAGGGTTTTTTGAACGGGCTGGCCCGGCAGGCGGGCGGGCAGTCAGCACGGCGCTGCAGCTCAAGGAACAGGTGGAAATGAGCAAGCACCTGGCCACCATAGACACCGATACCCCGGTAGTTTTTGATCTTGAGGAATGTAAGTATGTCGGCCCAGATATGGCATCCATGGCCGAATTGTGTTCCCGCCTCGATTTCCACAGCCTGGCGCGACGCCTCGGTATTAACTGTGGGGAAGCAGGGGGGGAGGCAGCCTCTGACTCCGCCGGTCTCGTAACGCTTAATGGCAGGGCCCTTCAACCCGAGGATGTTAAGGTTATCGTCACCAACGAGGAGGCTCAGGTTACCGTAAATGAAATCCTGGAAGGCGGTCCCGAGTCAGAGCCGCTCTCCCTCCTGCCGGTGCTCGAGCTTGTGCCTGGACGCCCCGGCGAGTTTTCCCTCTCTTCGGTTGTCATTGCGTATAACAACGGCCTGCGTATCCTGCGGGACCAGGGCCTCCAGCAGTTTGGACCGCTGATGGCCTCGGGGCGGGGTAAGGGTGGCCATGACCTTAAACCCCTAGTCCGGCACTTGCTGGCACAAGGGAATGAGGTCAAGGGTCTGGAGTCGGATACCGCCATAGCCGCCTATCTGGTCGATCCCTTGCGATCCGGCTACCCTCTTGAGTCCGTGGCGGAGAAGTACCTGGGGGTCACAGTGGAGAAAGCCCGTGATGGGGCGGTGGGGGATGATGCCCTGGCGGTGCGCGCGTCCTGGCTGGAACCGCTCCGTGACAGACTTAACGCGGAGATCGACAGGCTGGGGCTTAAAGGGCTTTATCATGAAGTGGAGATGCCCTTGATGCGCGTCCTGGCTCAGATGGAGGCCACCGGCATCACCGTAGATGAGGGGGTGCTGGACCAGTTGGGTGAGGAGTTCAGCCGTCGACTGGATGAGCTCGCCACCAACATTTATGATCTGGCGGGGGTGGAGTTCAATATAAACTCCACGCAACAACTGGCGGAGGTCCTCTTCAAGAAGCTCAACCTCCCTCCTGTTCGTAAGACCAAGACGGGGTATTCGACCGATGCCTCTGTCTTGGAAGAGCTGGCGGCAAGTCACCCCATAGCCGGATACATACTGGAACACCGGCAACTGGCCAAACTCAAGGGGACGTACATCGAGGGCCTGAAGCCCCTGATTAACCCCGAGACCGGCCGGGTCTACACAACGTTCAATCAGACTGTGACCGCCACGGGCAGGCTTTCCAGCACTGATCCCAACCTGCAGAACATACCGGTGCGCGATGAAATGGGCCGGCGGATCCGGCGGGCCTTTATAGCCGCTCCCGGCCACGTCCTCATCGGGGCGGATTACTCACAGATCGAGCTCCGGATTCTCGCGCATGTGTCGGAGGACCCGGGCCTGATTTCCGCGTTTTTGGAAGGGGCCGACATACACCAGGCCACGGCTGCCGAGGTCTTTGGCGTTCCTAGGGACCAGGTTACACCGGCGATGCGCTCTAGGGCCAAGGCCGTCAACTTCGGCATCGTTTACGGGATCAGTGACTTCGGCCTCTCACAGAACCTTGGCATCAGTCGCAAGGAGGCCAAGGAGTACATTGAAAACTACTTCCGCAGGTACCCTGGGGTTAGCCGTTACTGTGAGGGGATAGTGCGTGAAGCGCGCCGGGAGGGTCTTGTTCGCACGATTATGGGCCGTATTCGCCACCTCCCGGAGATCAACAGCAAGAACTTCGCCCGCAGGCAGTTTGCAGAACGCACAGCGCTCAACACGCCCATCCAGGGTTCCGCGGCGGACATTATCAAAAAAGCCATGGTCGACGTTTATCGTGAATTGCAAA
>DYIG01000086.1 GCA_020723725.1 Thermaerobacter marianensis
TGTGGCCTCCGTTGAACCATTTGCACTGCGGGATCTGACGAAAAACCTCCTTGGAGCCAGCATCAATATCAATCATTCGTTATGGTTCGTTACGGTCAGCGCACTGTAGGAGAGTGTGGTCAAGGTTTTGCTTCTTCCGTGCCATCCATAATGGAACAAGCCCTAATATTTCAGGTTGATGCCCGTCCCCCCGCCGCTACCTCGACGATCTCCCCTGTAGCCTGGCGTATGACGTCTTTGCGCAGTCTGGTGATGCCGAGAATCCCAGGTATTGCTTCTACCAGGTCGTAGCGGTAGGCCACTGAGTCATATTTCTGGAGAATCCTCGTCTTGACGTTTTCCATCAGTGTCCGGTCTGAACGGTTTTAAAGGTAAAGGGCAGTGTAGAGGCGATAGGTGTTAACTGTTTGCCGTCTTTGTCGAGTTGGTAGAGGACGACCCTGGCTTCCTTCGCGCCTTCCACAATCCTCAGAGGTTGTATGGTCCATATTGAAATTCTCCCGTTGGTGGGCCTGATGGTGGTGCTTTCTATCAGCTTGCCAGTGTATAGCCATAAGTTCCCTGGCCCGAAGGTGACCCCTCCGGTAGGCACGGTTGCCAGGGCCAGCGTGTAGGGTTGCCTCTCCAAGCCTTGGAGGGAGACGAGGAAATGGACCAGGTTATCCTCCGGGATTACGACCGCGCGACCCAGGGTTCCTTCGAAAGGTACCACCCGTGGTTCTACAGAGATGGTCAGGATGTCGCCAGCCTGTTGGGGTTTATTATCGCAACCTGCGAAAAGCCCCAGAACGACCAGTAGGAGCATGACCATGATTGCCGGACGTGTCATGATACACCCTTTCCTCATAACCAATCACAACCCAATATATTATAGGTCGCAGGTCACTGCACTTTTGCCGTAGCTGTTCGTGATTGAGGATGGGTTTTGTAATGCGGAGTTAATCCCCTGTGCGATGGCGCGTGCGATCCCTTCCCGGTAATCCTCCCTCAGAAGGGCCTCGCGGTCTTGAAGGTTGGTGAGAAACCCGGTCTCCACGACGACCGTGGCGCATGGGCTATTGTCGAAATAGTAGTGGTTTCTCTCAACCTTAACGCTGATGGGGAGGTCCGGGCGGAACCGGGAGAGGGATGAGGCAATTTGTTCAGCCAGGTGTTTACTGGCTTCATCGTTTTCCTTGTAGAGGAGCCAGAATCCCCTGGAAGCGGGATTATCTGAAGCATTGGCATGAATGCCCACCAGCGCCCAAGCCTTCTTTCCCGTGGCCACATCCAGCCGGTGTTGCAGGTCCTGCCGGTAGCTCAGTTCACTCAGGTGCAGGTCCTCATTGCGGGTGAGAATAGAAGCAACTCCCAACTCCTCAAGGGCATCGGTCAATCTGATGGCGATGTCCAGGTTTATCCCCTTTTCCGAAACCGAACCGTGGATGGCCCCGCCGTCTATGCCTCCGTGGCCGGGGTCTATAACCACAGGGGGATGTACCGGTTCCGGGGCCGTCTCCGGAACAACGTTGCCCAGGGGTTCACGGGAAACGAGTGCCACCCGTATCAGAGCCCCGATTGCCGAGAGTGCTACGACGATGATTGCCAAACGCCTATGGTTAAGGAAGACCATATATCTCCCTTCCTGGCGCCCTGGGATCTCAGGTTGAAAGGGCTGCCTGCTGCAACCTTAGTGCAAGCGCAGCGATCTTAGAACCTTCAAAGCCATTCAACCGCCGCCAGGTTTTCGGCCCTCTCGTAAACGGGGTTGCCCGTAAGGAGCGTGGCATTGAGGTTCCTGGCAAGTGCCAACGCGAATGAATCGCCTCCAGGCAGGTTCCCTTGTGCCTGCAACCGTGCTGCGGAAAGGGCCAGGCCTTCTCCTACCTCGTGTAATTGGATAGGGAGGTCCCATATGCGGGCCAGTGCTGTTTGGGCGCTGGTGAGCCCTCTTTCACGCTCCACCAGGGCAAGTGCCTCGCCGATGTTCACGACGGTGGTGGCGATTGATGCTTTTTGGATCTTACCCATCTCCATGAGTTCCCTTATACGGTCAGCGCCCGGGCCGCCTTCCAGGAAAGAGAGTATAGCATAGCAGTCCAAAACAAAGCGGTTTTCCTCCCCCCTGCCTAGTACCGTCATTCGGAGTCACTCCCCTTGGAACCTTTTGCCCGGGCGTTCTTACGATTGCTTGCTGATTCACCCGTCTCGGAGTGGTTATGAGATTTGGTTCCTGCTTCGCGGAACTCTTGCAAGGCGTTAACTAACGAACTGCCTGCACGCAACATGCCGCACGAAAGAGAGATTGAATCCGGTGTTGAGGGGACGATGGTAAGGATGTCGCCGTACTCGATGATATGTACCCTCATTCCCGAACGCAGGCCATAGCGTTCACGCAGTTCCGGTGGTATAAGCAGAGCCCCTTTATCTGTTACCGTTGTCGTTGCCATACTAACCCCCTGCCTAAACGTTTTCTCAATACATCATAGTTTGATAAACGTGTGCTGTGCCTGGACACCGCATGCCTTTATCAGGTGGGGTAAGATTATGGTGTGGTATTTTTCGGCCACCGCCTGCGAGCCTGGTTGCTTGGGCGGCATAATGCGGAGAACAAGGCTGGTCGGCATGCTCGGCTGAAAAGGATCTGGGAACGTTATGGGGTGGCTGGCCTGGGATTGTTGTCTCCGCTGCTTACCGGGGTGCCACTCGGCGCGGCCCTGGGTGTCTCCCTGGGCGCCCATCCATGGATGTTGCTCTTTTGGTGTTTCATCGGGACGGTTTTATGGACCACCTTGCTTACGTTTGCGGCTGCAATGGGGCTTGCGGGGTTCATGCCTTAACCTCGGGAGGGGCTTAGTTATGAAGGTTTACTTTAAATCTACTTGCGTTCTGGTCATACTGTTAACCCTCATGACTGGGGGGTGTGGGGGTACGGGGGGTACGAAAAATGAGGCCGGAATTCCCCCTGTCCCTGAAAACAAGGCCCCTGATTCACCCAAGCCCTTAGAACAAGATCCCAAACCTACCAATAAACCGGCCAATATCGGGGGGAGGGAGCAGGCTGCCCTTTCGTTGGCCCGTGAGGTTTATGAGGCCCTGGAAAAGGCGGATCAGGCTAAATTAAACGGCTACGTTACCCGGGAGTTGATAGATGTGGCCGTTTCGGAAAACGGGGCTATAGACCAAGGCGCCGATTACTATTGGTCTAATGGCAATGAAGAAGGAATAGACTGGGGTCCACTAATAGCTTGGGCTAAAAAGAGGCCTTCGGATACCATAAAAAACACCACCGCCTCCCCCAGTATTCATGTTGGATACCAGATGATAGTGGTCCGGCTGGAACTGGAAAACGGCTACGGCACCATTTTGGTCAACTTCCCTCCTGGCAATGATAAGGGCGCTCTATCCAAGGTGTTCCTGGAAAAGGAACTCTCGGCCTGGGACTAGTGGAGGGGTTTCATTTTGAAGGCGCTTCGCGGGCTTGTAGCTTCGTTTATTGTAGTCGTAGCATTCCTGCTCTTTCAGCAAGGGTTTCAGGTTTTAATGTTGTTGCATCTGCCAATAGGAATTGACGATGTAGCCGAGATCACGGTCTGGGGTATGGGGATACCGGAGGGACTCAACGGTAGACCTGCTTCGGTCGAGGAAAGCGAACAGATTATCTCTTGGTTTAAAGAAGCGAGGGACCTCAGGTTAAACCCTAAATTTGCTGGAACCACCTCCGAGGCCGGCATAACAATAAAACTTCAAAACGGTCGGGAAGTAAATATCCTACGTTCAGCGATCAAGGGTTGGGACTTTGAGGTACAACGGGAGATTTTATCCTTCCGCTATAGTTACTGGATGAAGCAAAGGGATATGAGGGAATTCCTTGACCATATTGCTACCTCGAACTCGAATTAGTCTTTCCGTTCTTTTATAGTAGTGCTTTTGGAAAACGGTGAATAGATATAAAGGAAGCGTATAGACTTTCCTTGCCGTTTGCCTCTTTTTCGGAATATGAAGAAAGCCAGGGCGACCGCAACGATTTTCAGCAGGAAACTGCCGCCCATTATATAAAGTGGATTAACCCCGATCAGGCTTGTAAGCCACATCATTTCCCCATGGAAACCGCCCGGTGAATAGATGAGTGGCGGCAGTGAGGACGCGGGGCTCGACGGCTCCAAGCCGTCAGGCCAATCCCCCTTGTGAAGAACGAATCTTTCAGTACCGCGCCAGGGCCCGTCACAGGACTTCAAGGGCTTGCTTCGGTTGATATAGTAAAGGACTTCTTCCCCGCTCCGCCAGTCCGAGAGGCGAATGGGTGGGACAAATGCGAATTGGGGGCCCGACCCCTTCCAGTATTCCTTAACCCTAACGAGCCGTGGGATCTTGGTGGCCGTGCCTTTCAAAACGATATCAGCAGACTGATAGAGTTGCTGTGGGCTATTGGCACAGCTGTTCAGGGCATGAACCCCCGGATGCCCGGATAACAGCCCGGTCAACATGACAAAGGTTGCGAGCAACTTGCGGGGTCTGATTATACCCATACTTCTACCACCTAAAATACATATTCCCCAAACTCCGCAACTTTCCTCCAAAAGCATGTAGCGTTTCTTGCGGGTGGTTTTCGAGGACTGTGAATTCAGGCCCTTGGGCCACCCTCCTTTGACGTTACTTTTCTTCTAATGCTGTTATAGCCCAGATCCTGCGTTCGCCTTTGCGAACCGGCTGCACCAGCGTGATCGCAAAGGTCTTGTTGTCATAGACCTCTTCAACCACGGCCTCTTTGCCGTCATCCCGTGTCCCGGGGGGCGCCTTAAGGTTCCTGGTTTCCTTGAGCTGAAGGTGTCAGATGACCGGAAACCAGCCATTTTCCCTTCCCGTTTGGCGACCTCCAGCGGATCCAGCCGCCAGCGCTCTTTCCCGGCATTTACAAGGCTGGCCCCTCCATTGGCTGGTTACTATTACTATCCCCAGGACCTGGTTCAGGATTACATTAACAGAAAAGAAAACCGGGTGATTTTCAAAGATCACCCGGTTTATAGGGGGAACCGCCTGATTCCGGGGGTGCCGTGAATCAGGCTTTAGGTGGCTAGGTTAGAAGCGGAACTTAAGATGGCACTGCGTGCAAGTGTTCAAAACAACGCCCGCTTGCTTGCTGGCAGCCTGAAGGTCATTCGCATTGGCCGCCTGGACGAATTTGATCAATTCCCCGTGGAAGGCCTCGTCTTCCTGCACGAACTCGTCCAGCTTGTCACCGTTTTTCGGCAGTTTGATCTCGCCCTTGTTTAGCGCCTCGACGGTGTGCTTGCGCGCGGCATCTACCTTCTGAATGGCCGGCACGACGTGGCTCAGTTGGTTGTTGATAACAGCCTGCGTTGCCTCCTGGAAGGCGTCATGCAGGACCCGCATTTCGTTTTGAACCGCGTTGACCCCAGGGGGAAGCGGTTCCACCGCAACATCGCCACCGTGATCATGTCCTGCTGCGGCAGCGGCCTCTGCCGCGTGGTCAGACGTCTGACCCTTTGCCACAGGGGTGTATCCGGCTGTCCACAGGGCCGGTAGGCCAGCCGATACTACTAAGATCAAGTTTATAATTTTACGTCCCAGCATTTATGTGGTGCTCCTTTCCGTGTTTTAGTTTTATTAAGTCTTACTTAAACCTGAACTTGGTGTGGCAATTGGTGCAGCCATTCAGGAGGACACCGGTCTGCTTGGTGGCGGCTTGAAGGTCGTTCGCGTCCACTGCCTGGAGCAGCCTGACCAGGTCATCATGGAAGGCATTGTCCATTTGAATGAACTCGTCCATCTTGTCGGGGTTCTTAGGCAGGGTGTACTCGCCGTTGTTGATAGCCTCGACGGTAATGTTACGGGCTGTATGGACCTTGTGTATTGCCTCCGGTATGGCTGCAAGGTTGTTGTTTGAAACTGAGGTGAGGATAATTTGCCATGCTTCGTTCATCAGGCGCATCTCGTTCTGCACCGCATTGACCCCCGGGGGGAGCGAAGCTGTTGCCCCTCCACCACCATGCGGGTCTGCAGTGGCATGAGGGTCTGCGGCTGCGTGAGGGTCTGTGCCTTTGGATTTTGATTTCCCGCCGCCACACCCTGCGGCCGAAAGAGCAAGGGCCATCATGGAGAGCAGCAAGATAATCTTTGCGGCGCGACTTTTTAGCATCTTTCTTCTTCCTCCATTCCCAATAGATTTTTCTGGATTTGCCTCATCGGTTCTTCTTTGGGTTATGATAACTGCTCGATTTGTCGGAAATTTCAAAAGATTGTGAGGGAATTGTGAGAATGCCTATGAAGGAAAATCGATGTCAACTTGGTACTTATATTTTAAAGTCGCAAATTGTTGAAACCCGTCGTTTTATGAGGGATCACCGAAAGAAGGGTATATAATTGTCATTTTGGAAGTCGATCAAGGCGCATCTCCTTCTAGGTTTCTTGATAGTATCTTTGACTCCCCTCTTAACCTTGAGTTTTTATTCTTATAACGTTCAGAGAGAAAACATACTCAAAGAGCATTTTTCCAAACTCTCACTCTTTGTGGATGCAAGTGCCCGGCATGTGCAGACATTGATACACCTGAGGAGTCAGCAGGCTGAACAGGTCGCCACCAAGCAGGCTGTCAAGGCGGTTTTATCCGGGGATTATTCGGTTAAAGCCAAGGCACGGGAGGAATTGATCGAGGTTCTGACCAGGGTTCCTCAATCGCAGGCCATAAGTGTGATCTCGCCCACTGGAATCGTCGAGGCATCAACTGATGATAACCTGGAGGGCAAGCGCGTTTCATACGTTCAGTCCCTGGTTGCAGCCAGGAAGGGTTCAATTGTCATCGACTCAAATGGGGAGGAATCTAACTCCTCCAATTACAAC
>DYIG01000087.1 GCA_020723725.1 Thermaerobacter marianensis
AATGAACCGGCGGAAACACCCAATATGAAGCCCGGCCCCAGAATCTGCCGCGCCTCACGGGCCGGTATGTCGTCTTGGCCCAGGTGAACCCCCTGCGCCCCGGCAGCCAGCGCCACATCAAGCCGGTCGTTGATGATAAGGGCAACCCCCGCCTCGGCGCAGACCCTGGAGGCCTCCACAGTGAACGCGTAGAGATCCCTTGCCGTGGCATTTTTGTCGCGGATCTGTACAAGGCCAGCTCCACCGGTGATGGCCGCGCGAACGATGTCAAGGTGACCTCTCCCGTTAAGGACGGGGTCAGTGACCACATAAACCCCGTTCTTGACCAGGGTCTTAAAGTTCACGACTGCAGCCCTCCAAACCCGCCCAGTGGTTGACAGGGCCGCAACCCCCGCCCAGTGTTAACCCCTGTCGCAGGGCGGCTCTGACATAAATCTTGGCGATCTCCACAGCCCGCGGCACGGTAACCCCCCTGGCCAGGGACGCCGCAAGGGCAGCCGAGAATGTGCACCCTGTGCCGTGCCCGGAACCGGACTGTATTCGCTCACTCCGCAGTTCGTAGAAGTCCGTCCCATCGAAAACGGTGTCCACCGCCTCATCGGTCAGTGGCAGGTGCCCTCCCTTGATGACGACCCAGGGCACCCCCATAGCATGGATCCGCCGGGCCGCGTCCCTGACCGCTGGCAGCCCGTCGATCCTAACCTCGGCCAGAATCTCGGCCTCGGGGATGTTAGGCGTCACCACATGGGCAACAGGCAGCAGGTAGCGCCGGAGGGCATGGACGGCAGCAGGCATCATCAAGGCGGCCCCCCCTTTGGCAGCCACCACGGGGTCCACGACAAGGCGCGGTATGCCAAAACGGCGTACGGCCTCAGCTACCGCCATGACTATGCCCGGCGACCAAAGCACCCCCGTCTTGGCGGCGTCGATGCCAATGTCAGTGGCCACAGCGGCAATCTGTGATGAAATGACATCCGGGGGGACTGGCAACACGCTGACGACGCCATGGGTATTCTGAACGGTGACAGACGTAACCGCCGTCATTCCGTACACGCCCAGGCTATAAAAGGTCTTTAGATCGGCTTGAATGCCCGCGCCTCCACCGCTATCCGAACCGGCAATGGTTAGCGCCCTTGCAACATGCCCCGCCAGCATCTCAGCAGTCCCCTTCCCCGCTAACTTCAATTATTACATTTCTATCTGTCCTGGTGTAATAACCATAATCATCCCGGATTAAACCGAGTATCTCGAGTTCGGCCGCTGCTACCAGACCTTCACTGCCGAACCGATCATAAACCTTACCCAGCGATTCAGGCCGGGAACCGAAACATTCCAGAACTTTGTTAAGCAACGGGGAGAGACGAACCTTAACGGGCTCCTCAGTGGCCGGGGCGGCGCTGACCGATTGGTTATCGGCGGTTTGACCCGGGACATCGAACTTCGACAACATGACCCGATTGTTTTCGATTTGCAGGAGGATGGCATCCCCTTCCTTCCACCCCAGAGCCAGCCTCACCTCTTTGGGAACAACGATCACACCCCGTTGGCATAGCTTAATAAGAATCATCTCACCTCCCTCATCAAGGGGGTTAGGTTTTTTCAATCTGAAAATCTGAATTTCTGAAAATCTGATTGTCAAAACCAAACACTCAACGTTAATACTCCATATTTTACCATATGCAAAAAGACTGTTACATGCGTTCGGGAGCGGAGACCCCCAGGAGGGACAGCGTGTTGAAAAGGACCTGGCGGGCCGCGGCAACCAGCATCAGACGGGCGGCCGTGAGGTCGGGGTCATCGCCCAGCACCCGGCAGCGAGTGTAGAAGGCGTGGAAAAGGGTCGCCAGTTCTTGGGCATAAACGGTTAAACGGTGGGGTTCGCGACGTTCCGCAGCATCCGATACCTCCCCGGGGAAAGCGGCCATCTTCATCATGAGATCCCGCTCGGCTTCCTCAACCAGAAGCTCCCCAAGGGTGCGCGTGCCCTTCTGCTTGCCGTCGGCGGGCTGCATGCCATCGCCATCGGCATCCCCTCGGCGCTCCTCCGCCTGCCGCAAGATACTGCATATCCGGGCATGCGCGTACTGGACGTAATAAACAGGGTTCTCCGAAGCCTGCAGGCGGGCCAGGTCGATATCGAAGTCCATGTGACTGTCGATCGAACGCATCAGGAACATAAAACGGGCCGCATCGGTGCCGACATCGGAGAGGAACTCCTCCATGGTGACGAATTCACCGGCTCGCTTGGACATCTTAACGGTTTGACCGTCCCTAACCAGCCGCACCATCTGGTTGAGCAGCACTTCGAGGGAGGCCGGGTAACCCAGGGCCTGGAGGGCAGCCTGCATGCGCGGGACATATCCGTGATGGTCTTGCCCCCAAATGTCGATGAGTCTGGAGAACCCCCGTTCAAACTTGGTGAGGTGGTACGCTATATCCGCAAGGAAATAGGTGTATTCCCCGGAACTCCTCACCAGAACCCGGTCCTGGTCGTCACCGAATGAGGTACTCTGAAACCAGATGGCGCCGTCTTTCTTATAGGTGTAGCCGTTATCGGTCAGGATGCCAAGGGCCCGTTCCGGCCCCCCGGATTCACGGACAGCGGACTCCCTGTACCAGGTGTCATAGCGCACCCCGTAGCGTGCCAGCACCCCCTGCTGACCGGCGACGATCCTTTCCACAGCGAACCGCCCAAGCCCCTCCCGCAGGGCGGCAAGCTCCCGGGCGCTCCCCCCCGGTTCCGGGTGGGCTTGCAGGACCTGGCGAGCCGCATGACCATCGACGCCCTCAAGGAACTCCCGGGCCAGGTCGGCAACGTATTCACCGGGGTATGCCCCCTCAGGCAATTCAATTCCTTGACCCAGTGCCTGGCGGCAGCGTATCTCCATCGCCAGCGCCAGCTTGCCGAACTGGTTGCCCGCATCGTTAACGTAATACTCACGGGAGACGTCATACCCGGCGGCCGCGAGGACATTGGCCAGGCTGTCACCGAAGGCTGCCGCACGGGCGTTAACCACGTTCAAAGGCCCCGTTGGGTTGGCGCTGACGAACTCCACCAAGACCTTCATTCCTTGTCCGTGACCTGTGCGGCCATAGGCGGGCCCTAACTCATTAACAAGGGGAACAACCGCAGCCAGCCACCCCGGCTTCAAGGTGAGGTTTATGAACCCCGGCCCGGCCACCTCCAGGCGCTCAACCACGACACCCCCGGGGTCGCGGTCCCCCTGGTCCGCGGCAGCGGGGAAATGGCACGTGGGGAAATGGCGTGCCACCGCTTCCGCGACCTGCCGCGGCGACCGTTTCAGGCGGCCTGCCAGCACCAAAGCGAGGTTGGTCGCAAAGTCCCCATGCTCTTTTTCCTTGGGGGGCTCGACGGTGAATGGGGGCAGCCCTCTATCCCCTGCGCCAACCGATAACGCATCCCCGGGTAGGTCGCCAGCGGCTATGGCCGACGCCAAAGCGGCCCGGAGTTGCCCCTGAAGACGCGTCCTTACCTCGCCGAGAAGATCCCTCATTCGTTCACAACCCCTTTTTGACCGGGCCTCGTAACATGAGCTTTTTCACCATGCCCCTAGCAAAAGGAAAGAATGGCCTCGCGAAGTAGTTTAGCCCCCAATATGGCTGTCCTCTCCGAATGATCCATTGGGGGGCAGATTTCAACCACATCAAACCCCACCACCCGGCGGCCTCTCAGCAGGTGAACCGCCTGTATGATCTCGCCGGAACTGACACCGCCCGGCTCCGGCGTGCCGGTGCCGGGGGCAAAAGCCGGGTCGACCACATCTATGTCAATGGTGACGTAGATTGGCGCATCCCCGAGGTTCTGCAGGGCTTCTCGCAGCGGACGCAGGACTTCCCCGGGGAAGAAATTCGTCCGCTCCCTGGCATAGGCGACCTCGTCCGCGGTGCCGGAACGGATACCGAACTGATACACACGACGCGGGGGGAGTTTTTCGGCACAAAGCCGTATGGCGGTGGCGTGCGACATTTTTTCCCCCATGTAGTCACCTCGGAGGTCGGCATGGGCATCGAAGTGCAAAATGACTAGATCAGGGTGGGTATCTGCTACGGCGTCCACCACCGGCCAGGTCACAAGGTGCTCCCCGCCGATCATCAGAGGGATACGCCCCCCTCTGACGACCTCCCTTGCCACCCTGCCTATGGCTTCAAGGGAAGCAGAGACATTGCCCCAGGCAAGAGAAACGTCACCGGCATCGAAGAATGGGTGATCGGCCAGGTCTTCCCCCAGCGCGAGACTGTGCTCCTCCAGCACGTCGGAAGCCTCACGAACCCTGGAGGGCGCAAGGCGGCTACCCGGCCTGTACGTCACCGTGAAGTCCATGGGCGCCCCGAACAGAACCGCGCGCGAGGCATCAAGATCCGGGCAGGCACCCAGAAAACCGGCCCGCCGTTCCAGAAGGCCTTCCAACCCCTTCATTGGCATCAGGCCCTGGGCGTCCCGGGGGATATAAGCTGCTTTACAAAAAGGGGGAGCGCGAAACAACCCCGGTGAACCTCGGCGGAGTAATAGCGCGTCTTAAGACCCTCCGCCCGTTTCAGATCCGCGCTCAGGGGATCGGCCTGCTTGGATCCCATGGAAATACTCCAAAGCCCCCCCGGATAGGTGGGAATATTGGCAAGGTATAGCCGTACTACCGGGAAAATGCGGTTCAACCCCTCATGAATGCTCTTGATAAGGTCCCCGTTAAAGAAAGGCGATTCTGTTTGGCCGACAAAGAGCCCTTCAGGGGCCAGGGCCTTAGACACTGAACGGTAAAATTCCTCACGGAAAAGGCCCTCCGCCGGCCCCACGGGGTCTGTGGAATCGACGATGATAACATCGAACTGCCCCTTTCTCTGCCGGACGAATTCTATTCCGTCAGCAACATGAATCCTGACACGAGGGTCTTTGTACCCGGCGGAGATAGCAGGGAAATACTCTTTGCATACCTCTATGACACGCCCATCGATTTCGCAAAGGTGAACCTCTTCGACCGGGTGTTTGATAACCTCGCGAACGACTCCACCGTCCCCGCCGCCGATTACCAGGACGCGTTTTGGGTTGGGATGGGTTACAAGCGGAACGTGCGCCATCATCTCGTGATAGACGAACTCGTCGCGATCGGTCGTCATAATCACGTCATCCAGCGCCAAGAGACGGCCGTACTGGCCTGTGTCATAGACCGCAATCTCCTGGAACTCGGATCGCTCCTGGTGGAGCACCTTCTTAACCCGGCAGGAAATCCTCAGGTCAGGACTCTGGTTTTCAGTGAACCAGCACTGCAACCCATCACCCCCATTTGCAGGCTCTAGTACCAAAGAACAGCGGCTGCGACCACCGAGGCGGTCTTGTCCACCACACGCGAAACAGCTTTGACCTTAAGGTCTTTTAGGGCCTTATCCCTAGCCACGAAGGCTTCCCGCACCATGTCGCTGACGCGGCGCTCCGCCTCCTCGCGTGAGCAATGACCAGCAAACTCCATAATCACCCCATAGTCGTCGTGGGAGAAGCCGATGCCTATGGCTGCGGCTATCTCCAGGCCAGGTTGATCACTCATTAAGGAGCCGTAGGCTGTCGGCGTAAGGGCTCCCGGAGGGACTGGGAAATCATCCTCGTACTCGCATTCCGGAGGCAATATACTGCTAACCTTGATTAAATTGAGATTGCCGATGCCGGCATCGAGCAGAGCCTTATCGAAGGCTGTGAGCCGGGCATCCCCTTCCGCGCTACCTGCTGCAAGTTTAACTTTTTTCGGTGTGGGCAACATCCCTGGGAGCCTCCCCTGCCAAAATTACAGACGTATTATAGCACCGCCTGCCCGCTTGTAAAGATTATTTTCCCAGCCTGCTGCAGATACTAACCCAAGCCAATCATATAAAGGGAGGAACTTCCTTCACCGGTGCCCAGCCGAAGGCTTCGTAAACGCCTAAAATTCAATCTCCTGATCAAGCACCTGGCCACGCTGGCGATGCTGGGCTTCGTGGGGTTGGGTTTATTCCTGCTGGCCGTCGTGGCAACCCCATTGCCCGTCCCGCAGGTTGCCCGGGCGACTGAGATCTACGATGTCAACAACGTCCTGGCGACTAAACTATTCGTCGAGAACCGCACCCCTGTGCCCCTGTCAGAGATACCAAAGGACCTCCAGAACGCCATTGTCGCCGTCGAAGACAAGGAGTTTTACAATCACTTCGGCATCAACCCCGTCGGTATCGTCAGGGCAGCAATCCGGAATATCCTGGCAGGCAAGGTCCTTGAGGGCGGCAGCACCATCACCCAACAACTTGCCCGAAACCTGTTCCTCACTCAGGAAAGGACCTTCAAACGCAAATTGCAGGAACTCTTCATAACATTCCAGCTGGAATCCCGCTACTCGAAGCAGCAGATACTCGAGCTTTACCTCAACCAGATCTACCTTGGGTTTGGCACTTATGGGGTGGAGGCAGCATCCCAGCTCTACTTTGGCAAACGCGCCCGGGAGCTCTCCCTCGCGGAAAGCGCGCTTCTGGCGGGGCTTCCCAGGGCCCCGGAGATCTACACCCCCTTCCGAAACCCTGATCTTGCCCGCTCCAGACGCAATCTCGTGCTCGATAGAATGGCCAGCCTTGGTTACATCCCTGCCAGCACCGCAGCGGAAAACAAGGGGCTTCCCCTGGAACTGGCCAAGCGCCGACCGGCGTCCAAAGCCGCCTATTTCGTTGATTACATCTTAAGACAGGTCCGCGAAAGACACCCCGAGATTGAAGAAGATAT
>DYIG01000088.1 GCA_020723725.1 Thermaerobacter marianensis
TCTGCTCCGCGATCTGGGTAATCAGCTCAACGATCTGGGAGATCTTTGCCGCCGAATCGTTCAGCCCGTCAATGACTTCCCCGCTGGCGGCCGAAGCCTTCTGAATCACTTCCATCTGGCGGGTTATTCTCTGAATGCCCCGGCTCCCTTCCTCGGCGTAATCCGCCGCCTTGGCCGAAGCGTCGGCGATCTGCTGGACGCTGGCCGTTACCTGTTGCACCGTGGAAGCCACCTGGCTGACGGTGGAGGCCGTTTCGCTGGCCCCGGCGGTGACGTTTTCGGCACTGGCCGAAAGCTCTTCGGAGGACACTGACAATACCCTTGATTTTTCCTGGAGATGGCCGGCCATCTCCCTCAGGCTCGCCAGCATGGAGTTGAAGGCCCGGGCCAGCTGGCCCAGCTCGTCCCTGGTCCCGATGTTAATTTCGCCGCCGGTAAGATCACCTCCGGAAATCCTGGCCGCGCCCTCGGACACCCGCCGCAGTCCCCCGGTCATTCTCGCCATGATCACTGCCGAGAATATGCCTGTCACAATAATAAAAGCCAGGGCGGTCACCGAGCTTGTAACCGGCAGGGACGAAATCTGCGCCGACAGTTCCTCCACCGGGGCCGTAACTGCCAGGAACCAGTTGACACCGGACACCGGGGCGAAGCCCACGTATTTGTCCACGCCGTCAAAAACGTAGCGGGCAGCCCCGGCTTCTCCTCCCGTCATTCTCCTGGCCGCCTCCACCATGCGGGAATCGGCGCCGCTGTCCTTAAGCGGATTGTATTTCAGAACCAGATCCGCGTTGGGATGGGCTATAAAAGTTCCATCCCCCTGCGCCATGTAGGCGTAGCCGGTTTTTCCCACCCTGATGGCGGAGACCCTCTGGGCCAGGCCCTCCAGCAGAACGGTTCCGCCGATGACGCCGCCCACCGTTCCCTTCCTGTTTATTGGGGCGGCCACCACCACCACCGCCTTTCCGGTGGCCTTGGAGACGATGGGGTCGGAAACCGTTACCTGGCCCGTGGCCATCACCAGCTTGAAGTAATCCCGGTCGGCGATATTTCCGGGCGATCCCGAAGTAATAAAATAATCGCCCCTTTCGTCGGCCACGAAAAGAGTCTCGTAAACTCGGTTGCGCTGCAATTCGGCTTTTAAAACCGGCAGGGCGTCTTCCTGCCTGCCGGCCACAATGGCCTGGTGACTGGACAGCAGGGCCATTTCTCCCTTTCTGGCGTCCAGCCAGAGGCTCACTTCATTACCGGAGGACCGTGCCAGGGAAATCACGGACTCCTCCAGATTCGCGATGAGAATTTGCCTTGTTTTTTGATAGTTGAGGAAAGACATGCCGCCCAGGCCCAGTATCAAGACAGTTATTATCAGGATGATCAGCTTCGTTCTGATACTATTAATAGTTAGGCCCCCTTTCTCCAATTAGAAACCGGTATTTCGCAGAAATCCCAATACCTTCCATATTTCTCTGTCAGCACCAATCACTTATCGCCTCCCAGTCATAACCAGTTTTTTTCATTATTTGCTGTTCAAAGCCACAAATCCTTCAATATTTTTAAAGAAGCTGGTCTCTTTTATAAACTGGCGGTATTGGGACTTACCCGGAAGATCATCCTGAACCTATTCAGGTTTACTTATATCTAAATACTGGGCCTGCCTTGCATGGCCTGACCATGCGCCAGGTTATCATCCGGCGGCTGCAATATTTTTGGATATTACAGTTTGAACCGGCCGGCCAGTTCCTCCATTTCCCTGGCCAGCATGGCCAGGCTCTGGGTGGTGGAGGAAACCTCCTAATCAATAACGTTAGGAGGTATGTCCCGTGTTTGAATAGGTCCGTGTGAACTTATACTGATTCTGGCCATCGCCCTGGTCATATTCGGCCCCGGCGAGCTGCCGGAGGTGGGACAGGCTCTGGGTAAAGGGCTCAGGGAATTTAGAAAGGCCACCAGCCAGGCAAATGAGTATAATGACAGGGAGATCTCAACCAGCCCGGAGGAGCATAAAAAGGCGGGAAGCTGACTTCGTTCCGGGATGAGTTAGGAAGGGGCCCTCCTGTATGCTAATCAGGCCAGCCCCTTCCCTTTTGAGCAGGTATTAATTTTTCATGGAGTACGCTCCCCGGCACTCAAAGCTTTTTCAGGAGAAATTACCTGTTCAGCAGGCTGCCGACGTACTTGAGCAGCTCGTTGGCGCAGATGTGGCAGTATCCGTACCCGTCTATCAGCTTGGCGGTGACCTCGTTTATGCGCTTCAGCTGTTCCGGGTCCGGGGTCTTGGTGGAGGTGGTTATCTTCACCACGTCCTTGAGATCGGCGAACAGCTTCTTCTCCACCGCCTCCCGGAGCCTCTCGTGGGAGCGGTAGTCAAATTTCCTGCCCTTCCGGGCATAGCTTGAAAGCCTGATTAGTATTTCCTCCCGGAAACTCTTCTTGGCGTTTTCCGATATCCCTATCTGCTCCTCGATAGACCGCATCAGCTTCTCATCGGGGTCCAACTCCTCGTCGGTGATGGGGTCTTTCAATTTCACCCCGTTGCAGTAGGCCTCCACGTTATCCAGGTAGTTGTCGAAAAGGACCTTGGCCGACTCCTCGTAGGAGTAGACGAAGGCCTTCTGGATCTCTTTTTTGGCCAGATCGTCATACTCCTTGCGGGCCACCGAAATGAAATTCAGCAGCCTCTCCTTTTCCTCCTTGGTGATGGATGCGTGCTGGTCCAGGCCGTCCTTCAGCGCCCTGAGCACATCCAAGGGGTTGATGCACTGGGTGGTAGTTCGTATAAGGGCTGAGGACAGGCGGTTGATCACGTAGCGGGGGTCCACCCCGCTCATTCCCTCGTCGGGGAACTCGTTGCGCAGCTCGGTGACGTCTTTTTGCTTGAAGCCCTCCACGTCCTCCCCGTCGTATAGCTTCATTTTCTTGACGGCGTCCATACCCTGCTTCTTGCTTTCCTTGAGCCGGGAAAGCACCGAGAATATGCTGGCCACCCTCAGTGAGTGGGGGGCTACGTGGATATCCTTGAGGTCGCTCTGCCTGATCAGCTTCTCGTAGATTTTGATTTCGTCGCTCACCTTAAGGTTGTACGGTATCTTCATCACGATAATCCGGGACTGCAGGGCCTCGTTTTTTTTGTTGGCGATGAAGGCCTTGTATTCATTCTCGTTGGTGTGGGCCACGATCATTTCATCGGCGTAGATCAGGGCAAACCGCCCGGCCTTGAAATTACCCTCCTGGGAAAGGGACAGCAGGTTCCACAGGAACTTCTCGTCACACTTCAGCATCTCCTAAAATGCTTAACCTTAGCCCCCGCTCGGTTGGAGTAAATCTGTAATTTACAACCACCCTGGAAAGCTGTTTTCCATCCCTTTCCTCTGTGTATACGTCAATCCTTTCAACCAGCAATTTAATTATTTCCCCAACTGGCTGTAAGTTATCTACCAGGGATTGATATTTATCCAGGGTAATCGCTATATCAGTGGACGCACTTTTTTCTGCTTGAGATATCTCTAAAACTGTAAAGAGTTCATTCCGTCGGCGCTCAAGTACATCTATATCTTTTGCTGTTAGCATCAGTTCTGGTTCCGCTTCCTTTTCGGTAATAAGGCCACGGGACACCATGGATATTACCCTGGCCCGGGCCGCTTTTTTCTGATAGATGGCCTTCTCGATTTCTCGCAGTTCTTCCCGGGCAGGTTCTACGTTGACTTCGGTCAGGCCGATTCTTTCTCTGATCAATTCTTTTACTGTCTGCGGATTTTTAATAAAGTACACAATTTCCTGCCAAATGGCTTTTTCAAGAGGTTCAGCTTTGACTTGTTTATTATTGCATCTTTCTGCCCTATGATTATTTCTTTTATTGCAACGGTAATAAATACGCCCCGTGTTTTTATGTAAATTACCAACCATTGCATAACCACAATGGCCGCAGTATATCAGTCCCCGCAAAAGGTACTTCCTGGTACCCTTGGCACCTCGCAAGGTAACCAAGTTCTGCTCAATCAACTGATTGGCAGCATTGAATTCATCAAGGGTTATGATCGGGGGTACGTCGATTTTTACTCCATCTTTTTTCTTCTTAGACCTGCGTATGGTGTGATACTCTCCACTGTAAACCCTATTTCGCAGGATAAGGCTGATATGACTTGCTTGCCAGAGACCTCCGCTATCAATTTGAAAACCTTTTGAGAACACAGGGGTTGGTATGTTTCTGGCATTGAGATAGTCTGCAATCCGGCTCATGTGCATACCTTGCTGATAAAGGCGGAATATGATTCTTACCGCCTCCGCTTCGGGATCATATATCTCCAGCCGCCTGTCAGGCCCAATCCGGTATCCGAACGGCGGGGGTCCCGAAGTCCAATAACCCTCAAGAGCCTTCCTTTCCTTCCCCAGTTGGGTCCGCTCCAGGATGGTGTCACGCTCCAGGGCGGCGATGCTGGCCAGCAACGTCATAAAGAATTTTCCCACCGGAGTGCCGGTGTCAAAGGCTTCTGTCATGGACTTGATGCTGACGTTGATTTTCTCAAGCTCATTGTAAGTGTTTAAGACCACTTGGGTGGACCTGGCCAGCCTGTCCAATCTATAGAAGTATACAGCAGAAAACCTGCCTCCCCGGGCATCAGCCAAAAGCCTGGCCCCCTCTGGGCGCTCCTCCATAGGCAAGGTTCCGGACACTCCTTCGTCCAGGTACATTTCATACCCCTCAATATTCTCCGAGGGCCGATGTAAATCGAAATATTTTTTCGCAAATTCAACCTGGTTGGTAATGTTGCCGCGGTCGGCCTGTTCCTCTGTACTGACCCTCCCATAAAATGCCACGTACAACCTTAACAACCCCCTGCCTTACTCAGCATAGATATAGTATAGCCCGGATTCACAGGAGAAGGAAGGGGCCGGGGTTGATGATTATTGAGCATAGGTATGGCGATAACGAAGCCAACATCGAAAATATTATTAAGGCCATACTGTTGCTGATTGAAATCCTTAAAAAAGAAGAGGAAGGCAATAAGCCCGGTTAAGGCCGGGCTTTACATTTCTTTCTGCTGCCTCCCGTGGCGGCATACATGGGGGCGTTTAACCTTCATAATACTTATTCATCGTGCAAATTTTCTCCTATTTCAACTTCAGAAATTTTCCGAATAACCCAAGGACTTTCACCTCATTCTTCTGCCCAGGCAGGTTGATGTGATAAATGCTGAAATTTTGTAGTACTTCTCGACGCACAAAATATTTGGCCCCTTTATCTACGGCAAAGTCAACCAGAGTACCAGCCAGGACGCTGCGTCACTGCCTGTAACCTTCATTTCCTGCTTGAGACCGGTCGAGATGTAATGTTTGAAGTCTTCTTGCGTGCGCGTTACGGTATTGGCCGGAAAAGATTAATCCCTTCAAAATAAACAGGCAGTGGGCATACAATTCACCGCCGCCCTTTCCTGCAGGAGAAATAAACAGACTTGAAGAATGAATGAGATAAAAACAATGGAGTTGATATAATGAACAGCCCGGTATTGAAAATCACCATCCACAATGATGACAGTTACCTCGAAATATACGAGAAGGAACCCGGAAAGCTGGCTCTAAGGATTGACTCCACCAACCCGCTGAGCCCGGACTGCTGCGGGGTTTTTGAAACAGACGCCCGGGCCCTGATTGAGATGCTGCAAAAACTACTGAATAAGTAAAACTGAATTCAAGGGGGTTTACAATGAATACCGTAACCTGCCCTCAGTGCAAGACCGTTTGTGTCACCTGCAGCGCCATCGACACTGTGTATTGCCCGGTGTGCTGCGCGGTTATTCCTCCTCAGACAGAGACTTTCCCGGAGGGACAGGATTAATCAATCACTTCTCCCCCATATTGGGGGAGGAAAAAAAATGCCCTCAAATCTTGATGGCGCTTAATTCAACAGCAGATAACGGGTGGGGGTGGGATCTGTGATCAAAAAAGCACTGTTTTCAGTGGCTTTTGTTCTGGCAATTCCGGCGTTGATGCTTTATTTCAAATTCTATAACCACCCTTTACAGACCTATCCTGAAGAAACCGGGTTCAAGCTCGGCAATGAAGTATTGATGAGCAAATACCACCATCTTATCGAAGGAAAGAGGATCGGCCTGGTCACAAACCAAAGCGGGGTAACCAGCAAGGGAGACAGCATGATCAGTGTTCTGGCCGCCGACAAGTCGGCCAGCCTTACGGCCCTTTACTGCCCGGAGCACGGCCTTGACGGCACCGCCAGGACCGGGGAATACGTGGAATCCTACACCCATAAAGAATTAGGCATACCGGTATTCAGCCTGTACGGAAAAACCAGGATGCCCACCGCGGAGATGCTCCGGGACGTTGACGTTCTAGTTTTTGACATACAGGACATTGGAGCCAGGTCTTATACCTATATGTCGACATTGAATTACTGCATGGTGGCCGCCAAAAAGCACGGCAGGCAGATCGTGGTGCTGGACCGGCCGAACCCGCTGGGAGGGGAAATAGTGGAGGGCCCGGTGCTGGAGGACCCCTACATTTCCTTTGTCGGCGTCGACAACCTGCCCATGGCCCACGGAATGACAGCCGGTGAGCTGGCTTACTTTTTCAACCGGAAAATAGGGGCGGACCTGAAAGTGGTCCCCATGGAAGGTTACACCAGGAAAATGGTTTTCCACGATACCGGGCTGCAGTGGGTTCAGACTTCCCCCAACATACCTGACCTGGTTTCGGCATTCGGATACATGGCAACCGGCCTGGGAGAGGGGACAGGCA
>DYIG01000089.1:0-765 GCA_020723725.1 Thermaerobacter marianensis
GCCGTTGCCAAGGTATTGAAGGCTCATGGCAGAGCATTCGATGTGCCAACCGGGGCGCCCCGGCCCCCAGGGGCTCTGCCAATAGGGTTCCCCGGGTTTCGCCGACTTCCAGAGGGCGAAATCCATCGGGTGGTGTTTCCTTTCATCAACCGCCACCCTCGCTCCCGCCATCATGTCATCAAGACAGCGACCCGACAGCTTACCGTAATCCTCCAAGGACGTGATGTCATAATAGACATCTCCGTCCAGGACATACGCCTTCCCTTTTTGAACAAGGCCCTCAACCATATCGATTATCTGCGGGATGTGTTCCGTCACCCGGGCCCAGCTTTCAACCTGGTCAATGCCCATGGCCCGCATAACGGCAAGGTATTCCGCGATAAACCGGTTGCTGAGGCCGGCAGGGTCCACCCCTTCCTCCTGGGCGCGTTTGATGATCTTATCATCTATGTCCGTGAAGTTGGAAAGGAAGGACACCTGAAAGCCTTTATGCTTTAGATACCTTGCTATTATATCTCCTGTCAGGGCGGGACGGAGGTGCCCCAAATGGGTGTAGCTGTAGGGGGTTGGGCCACAGAAGTACATCGAAACCCGCCCGGGATCCCTGGGTACAAATTCCTCCTTACGCCTGGTAAGGGTATTGTAAATCCTGAGCGTCATGGCGCCCCTCCCACACTGCCACCTGCTGGCACAAAACGGTAAAGGGTAGCCACCGCGTAGGCGGCGATCCCCTCAGCTCGGCCGGTAAAACCCAGGCCTTCCGTT
>DYIG01000089.1:775-6746 GCA_020723725.1 Thermaerobacter marianensis
TGTGGTGGCCTTAACATTTACCAGACTAGCAGGCAGGCCCAGCACTGTCGAGAGCCGCTCCCTCATTGCCCCGAAAAAGGGCGACAATTTGGGACATTGCGCAACTATGGTTATGTCGACATTACCGGGGGACCACCCGGCGCCACGGGTCTTTTGCAGGGTCTCCACGAGAAGCAACTCGCTGGAGATACTGCGGTATCTTTCATCCGTATCCGGGAAGTACAGGCCGATATCCCCCAGTCCGGCCGCGCCCAGGAGCGCATCCATGAGCGCATGGAGGGCAACATCGGCATCCGAATGACCCTCCAGCCCTAAGTCAAAGGGTATACTGACCCCGCAGAGGACCAGAGTCCTCCCTGGAACCAGGCGGTGAGCATCGAAGCCAAAACCGACAGCCTCACGGCGTTCCATCGACACCCCCCCGCCGGGTGCGCCCTGGACAGTCCCCGCTGCAAATACCCCTGCGATGGCCAAATCGTCCGGTGTCGTTATCTTTATATTTTTTTCCTCACCCGGAACCAGTCTGACACGCCCCCCGTATCGCTCAACCAGGGAAGCCTCATCGGTCCCCCGAAAACCTTCTTCCGAAGCAGCGGCCAGCGCGTCAAGCAGCACCTGCCGTTTGAACCCCTGCGGTGTCTGCACGGCATAAAGACCGTTCCTATCAACAGTGCAGTCTATCCAACCGTCCTCAGCCCTTTTGACCGTATCCTTAACAGGCAGGGCGGGTATGGCAGCGCCCCAACGCCTGGCCTCGGCAACAATCTGGCGAACAAGGTCCGGGCTCGTAAGCGGGCGGGCGCCGTCATGGACCAGGACAATCTCCTCGTCGCCACCCAGTGCGCGCACCCCTTGACAGACCGAATCCTGCCGCTCAAGCCCCCCAGGGACCACACTGGTGACCTTGTCAAAACCGTATTTATGTACCAAAAGGCGGCACCCCTCGACTTCGGAGGGCGCCGCCACCAAAACAATGCCGTCTATATCCTGAAGGCTCTGAAACACCGCTAAGGTATGTGCCAGGAGTGGCTTCCCCTTAACGGGCAGAAAGACCTTGTTTATTCCGGCTCCCATACGTTTGCCGCTGCCTGCCGCGACGATAACCGCCTTGACGCCGCCCAATTGACCCCTTCCCCATTCCAGAGCCGGATACCCCAGCCCGCCGGACGAAATCAGGGGTTTGTGGCAGCTGCCCGGATGTCGCTGACCGGCTGTTTCGGCTTCGCGAAGATCATCCTACCGGCGGCGGTCTGCAGCACACTTGTTACCTCCACCCAGACCTTTTCGCCGATATGCCGCCTGCCGCCATCCACAACGATCATGGTGCCGTCGTCGAGATACGCAACCCCCTGGCCCGTCTCTTTTCCTTCCTTCAACACCTGGACGTACATTTCCTCCCCGGGAATGACAAGGGGTTTAACCGCGTTGGCCAGCTCATTTACATTGAGTACCGGTATCCCCTGAATACCGGCAACCTTATTAAGGTTAAAATCATTGGTGACAATCTTTCCGTTAAGCTTTTTGGCCAACTTAACAAGCTTTACGTCGACCTCTTCCGTATCGCTGATATCGCGTTCATAGATGCGCACTGGCAAATCAAGTTCCTTCTGCATGCGATTAAGAATATCGAGCCCCCGACGCCCCTTGCTCCGCTTGAGAATATCCGATGAATCGGCGATGTGCCTCAGTTCATCGAGAACGAAGGACGGGATGATCAGTGTTCCATCCAGGAAACCGGCCTTGCAAATGTCGGAGATCCGGCCATCTATTATGGCGCTGGTATCAAGAATCTTATATGAAGAACCTTCAACAGCATCCCGATCCCTTCTACCCGGCAAACCCTGCAAAATCGTAAAGAGATCATCCCTTTTATTCATCATCACCACCCAACCCAAATAACCCAAAAGCAAGCTCACGGCCGTCGGGAGATAATCGCCGATGAGGGGCAGTGGTTGCAGCACCGGTCGCAAAAGATAACCAATTATAAGTCCGATGATGAGGCCGGTTGCCCCGGCTATGATGTCGAGCGCGGGAATCCGCACCAGGCGGCCCTGAATCCACTCTGCACACAGCTTTATCCTTTGAATTATCGAAGGCCCAGCAATAAAACCGATAAATCCAGGTATAATGGTGGCCGCCAGCATGACGAGCCACGGTCTCTGCAATACAAATACCGGCGCGTTAAACTCGTTGGCCACGGAGACAAGCCGCAGGCCAGTATAAAATCCCAGTATCAGTCCGACTGCTCCAAAAGCTATTTGAAACATCCTCCTTGCAGACATGTTTTCACCCCCTTTATCTGTTTAAGTTCCCTACATTAGAATTATATAACCCTCCAACTCAACCGAATTTGGTATTAGTCATTTTTCCCCCAATCAGAAAATCAGATTTTCAGAAAATCAGATTGCACTTAACACGCACCATATACTCCCCAGCCGCTCCCCGGCCAGATTAGCCCATGGATGCCGCCATGGCCTCGGCAAGGGTTCTGACTGCAACAAGCTCAACCTGCTCGCCACCCGGATGAAGCGTCCTGGCTGCACCCCTGGCTGCACCCGCAGGCACAATAACCCTTCGGAACCCTAAGCGGGCCGCCTCCGCCAGCCGCTGATCCAATCTCGCTACCCCCCTGACTTCCCCGCCCAGACCTACCTCTCCCGCAACAGCAACCAGTGGATCAACGGGCCGGGCGCGAAAAGCAGAAGCGAGGGCCAGGGTAATGCCGAGGTCAACCCCGGGCTCGTCCAGGCGCAAACCGCCCGAAACCTTAACAAAGGCATCGTACCCGCCAAGCGTCAAACCGGCCTGCTTTTCAAGGACCGCCAGAAGCAGGGCTACTCTGTTGGGATCCACGCCGGTCACGGTGCGCCTTGGAGTGGCGTATCCGGAACTCGCCAGCAGGGCCTGCACCTCGACGAGAAGGGGACGGGCACCTTCAAGGCTTACCACCACCACGGAACCAGGGACCCCTGAGGGCCGTTCCGCCAGAAAGGCCTCGGATGGGTCGGCGACTTCCTTCAGGCCATCTGCTTCCATCGAGAAAACCCCTATCTCATTGGTGGAACCGTAACGGTTCTTGACACCCCGAAGGACCCTGTAAACAAGGTGCCTGTCTCCTTCAAGGATAAGAACGACGTCCACTATGTGCTCCAAAACCTTTGGCCCGGCTAAAACGCCTTCCTTATTTATATGGCCAACAAGAATTACTGCTATTCCCATCTCCTTGGCCAGCCGCCCTATGTAAGCGGCGCTCTCCCGAACCTGAGAAACGGTGCCTGGCGCGCTTTCAAGCTCCGGTAACTGAAGGGTCTGAACAGAATCGATTACCATAAGCTCTGGATTGAGCTCACGGGCCGCCGATTCTATCAAGGTTACATGCGTTTCTGCCATGACGTAGAGGTTTTCGGAGGGCTCGCCAAGGCGCGAGGCGCGCAGTTTCACCTGACGGGCCGACTCCTCCCCCGTGACATAAAGACACTTCCCTGTTGGCCTGATCGCCCCAGCCAGCCTGAGGCAGACCTGCAATAACAGCGTCGACTTGCCAATCCCGGGGGCGCCGCCGAGCAAGACAACCGACCCGGCCACAAGCCCTCCTCCTAAAACCCGGTCGAACTCATCAATGCCGCTGCGAAAACGTTCGTGGTCGCACGCCTCCACGCTTGCAAGAGGAACGGGCTTGGAGGCTTCCCGCAAGCTTAAGGTGGCCCTGTCCGCCGATTTTTTCACCCTCAGCTCCAACTGTTCAATAAAGCTGTTCCAAGCGTCACACCCCGGGCAACGCCCCAGCCATTTCGGGGACTCCAGCCCGCATTCGGTGCAAGCGTAACTCCTACCCAGCCTTGCCAGCGATCCCCCACCCCCAAGTCAGTGCCCGCGCCGGGCGCACCGTAGTTAAAAAGCCCCACGGCCTGCTCGGCCATGGGGCTGAAAGCCGACCAAGGTCACTATTCCTCAGCTCTGAGCGGTGACAGGGCTCTCCTTCTTCGTGAAGCTCAGCTTCCCATCCTCGTTCGCGTCGATGAAGACGACATCCCCTTCCTGGAACAAGCCGCGCAACATCTCCTCGGACAGAGGGTCTTCCACGAGCCTGGTTATCGCCCTGCGTAGAGGCCTTGCGCCGAATTCGGGGTTATAGCCCTCATCGACGATGATCTCCTTGGCCTTCTCGCTCACTTCAAGACCGAGGTTGTTTTCCTTGAGCCGTTTGGCCACACGCTGCAGCATGAAGTCAACGATCTGCCTTAGATTCTCCCGGGTCAGACCATGGAAGACGATGATGTCATCGATACGGTTCAGGAACTCCGGACGAAAAGCCTTCTTCATCTCATCCATCAGCTTATCACGCATGCTGCGGTAATCGGCATCCTCGTCCTGATCCGGCTTGAAGCCAAGCTGCGAGCGGCGCTTGATCATGTCAGCGCCCACGTTGGACGTCATTATGATGACAGTGTTTCGGAAATCGATTGCCCGTCCCTTGGCCTCCGTCAGGCGGCCTTCCTCCAGAATCTGCAATAATATATTAAATACCTCCGGGTGAGCCTTCTCAATCTCATCCAGGAGAATGACGGAATACGGCCGACGCCGTACCATTTCCGTGAGCTGGCCGCCTTCCTCATAGCCCACATATCCGGGCGGAGCGCCGACAAGCCGTGAAACGGTGTGACGTTCCATATACTCCGACATATCGATGCTCACCATGGCATCCTCGTCGCCAAATATGGCCTCTGCCAGCGCCTTGGCCAGCTCGGTCTTGCCGACACCGGTCGGACCGAGGAAGATGAAGGACCCGATGGGTCGGCGCGGGTCCTTCAGTCCCGCTCGGGCGCGCCGGATCGCTTTGGCGACGGCTTCGACCGCCTCATCCTGGCCAACCACCCTGCGGTGGAGTTCCTGCTCCAGGTTCAGGAGCCGCTCGGACTCCTCCTGTGCCAGCTTCTTGGCCGGGATACCGGTCCAGCTCGACACGATATGGGCAATGTCCTCTGCCGAAACCACCAGCCTCTCCGTCACCTGGTTCTGGTGCCACTGCTCCCGCTTCTGGGCCAGGTCGTCCATGAGCCTCTGCTCCTGATCCCTCAGGCTTGCGGCCTTCTCAAACTCCTGGCTCTGAACGGCCACCTCTTTCTCCTTGCGGACCTCCTCAAGGCGCTCCTCGATCTCCTTTAACTCAGGGGGCGCCACGAAGGACTTCAAGCGCACCCGGGAGGCGGCCTCGTCCATGAGGTCGATGGCCTTGTCGGGGAGGAACCGATCGGGGACGAACCGGTCAGCCAGCTTGACCGCTGCTTCCAAAGCCTCGTCTGTAATGATGACCCGGTGATGGGCCTCGTAACGGTCACGCAGCCCCTTCAAGATCAAAATCGCCTCATCGACAGAGGGCTCGTCGACTGTCACCGGCTGAAACCGCCGTTCAAGCGCCGCGTCCTTTTCCACATGCTTGCGGTACTCGTCCAGGGTGGTGGCGCCGATGCACTGCAGCTCCCCACGGGCCAGGGCCGGTTTAAGGATATTGGCCGCGTCGATGGCGCCCTCCGCAGCCCCGGCGCCTATGATGGTATGCATCTCGTCAATAAACAGGATGATGTTGCCCGCACGGCGTATCTCATCCATTACCTTTTTCAAGCGGTCCTCAAATTCACCGCGGTACTTGGAGCCGGCGACCAGGGCGCCAAGGTCCAGGGTAACGACCCTGCGGTCCTTGAGAATCTCGGGGACCGAACCCTCGGAAATCCTCTGCGCCAAGCCCTCGACAATGGCGGTTTTACCGACGCCGGGTTCGCCAATGAGAACCGGGTTGTTCTTGGTGCGGCGGCTCAGAATCTGGACGACACGCTCGATTTCCTTTTCCCGTCCTATAACGGGGTCCAGCTTGCCTTCCTCGGAAAGCTGGGTCAGGTCCCGGCCGAAGTTGTCCAGGACCGGGGTGTTGGAACGGGAACGGCGCTGCCTGGTCGGGGCAGGCTGAGGCACA
>DYIG01000090.1 GCA_020723725.1 Thermaerobacter marianensis
CAACAGGGTGGTAAAAGCGGTAACCGCCAACATAAGGGTGCGGACCATCTTTGGCAGCGATGGCCGGTTGGTCCTGGGCCTTGGCGAGGATGATCTGAAATGGTTCATGGATCACACCTCATCCAAGTTGCTTGCTGGAAGCCTTCCTCGTCAGGGGAAGCCGGAAATAATGGTCCACAGGCTTATCGCTTTAAATAAGGATCTGAGCGTGGGAAGCACCGTCGGGCGTCGGGCAGACAAAGAGGAGTGGCTGGCCGGTGAGTATACCGTGAGCGGTATATTTACCGGACCCCTTCAGGTGGCCATAATCCCGGCAAACCCCGGCGGGACTGCCGGAGCCCAAGCGGGGCTCGCCTCGATCTTGGTCTTTTCTGCTGATGATCAGCTGGGCGAGTCTATAGAGAAAACGCTGCAGAAACTCCCGGGGTATCTCTATAACCTTACAGATTATGAGACGCAGAAGTCCCGTATCGAAAAAGACCTGGCCAATGTCGACATGACAGTGTGGCTTCTGAACGCCGTTACTGTCTTTACCCTTGCCCTTTCGCTGGGGCTTCTCAACGTATTGCTTTTCCTTCAGCGCTCCGGGGAATACGGGCTTCTATCCGCCCTGGGGTACAGGAGGTCGCGACTAATTACGCGCACCCTGTCGGAAGTGGGCTTTGTGATTTTCTCGGCCTGGGTTGCAGGGATAGTCGTGGCTGAGGTGACACTGCTGGGGGTGAACCAGCTTGTTTATGCCCCCCGGGGTATTGTAATGTACAGCCTTGATTCCCGTGCCCTTTTGTTTACCATCCCACTTCCCGCCATGGTATTCCTTTTTAGCGCCGGGACAGCCCTCTGGCGCCTCGGGCGATTGGACCCGGTAAGCATAATGGACAATAAGGACTAGATGGCAGGAAACGGCAGGGAACTGGCGAATAAAAGAAAGGAGGTGATTTGCAGAGGAGGGGAAAGTAATGCAGCTCGACCACGAAATCGTTGCGGGGAATCTGGTTTTTCGTGTGCAAGGTGAACTGGATCTTAACACAGCGGAAAGGTTCCGTCTCTACGTAGATGACGCTATGGACCGTCACAGGTGTTATCAGGCCGTGCTGAACCTCCGGAAGGTGACCTTCGTGGACAGTTCCGGGTTGGGAGCCATAATAGGCAGATATCGTCGGATCGCACAGCGTCAGGGCACTATCTCCATCGTTTCACCGCCTCCTCATGTCCTCAGTGTGCTGGAATTATCAGGAATAAAGAAAATAATCCCCGTCTACTCGAGCGAACAGAAAGCCCTCGCTCCCGAGGCCCGGATGGCTTAGGGGTGTCCGGCATGCATGAGAGAAAAACGGTATTGGAGGGTCTGGTCGATGATGGGGGGATCTCAGTGGGGCACAATAATGAGGTAAGACTGGAGATGCTGGCTTTGCCAGAGAACGTCGGTCTTGCCAGGGTATCCATAGCGGCCTTTGCCAGTCAGATCGACTTCTCAATGGGCGAGGTCGAGGAAATAAAGGTGGCAGTCTCCGAGGCGGTTTCAAACGCGGTTATTCATGCGTACCCCCAGGGTGGCTGGGTTAAAATCTCGGCGCGTCTAACCGGGCGGCTGCTCGAGGTTGAGGTGAAGGACACAGGCAAGGGAATAGAGGATGTGAGTCAGGCCCGAGAACCTTCTTTTTCTACTGAACCCGGCAGAATGGGCCTGGGCTTTGTCTTTATGGAATCCTTTATGGACGGGATGGATATCCAATCCATTCCAGGCCGGGGTACCACAGTACGTATGTGGAAGGAATGTCGCCCTGTTGAGGGTTCCAACGACTGAGGCTCGCCAGGAACTGATTGAATCCAACATCCCCCTGGTCCACCACGTGGTGGGGAGGTTTTTCCCGTCTCGCACCGATCGGGAGGATCTCTTCCAGATTGGTTGCATTGGCTTGATCAAGGCTATCGACAGGTTTGATGCATCGCTCGGTGTGCGTTTTTCCACCTATGCGGTGCCGCTGATCCTCGGAGAGATACGATGTTTCCTTCGCGATAACAGTCCGATCAAAATAAACCGTGATGCCCGCACCCTTGCCAGGAGAGCGAGTGAAAAGGAGTACGAACTGCTCTCTTCCCTTGGACGGATGCCTTCTTTAGGCGAGGTGGCTGCGGAACTCGGGGTGGATCGTTCCGAGCTTGCAGCCGCCATTGAAGCGGCATCCACGCCCCTTTCACTTCAGGCCAAGGATGACCCTGACGGTTCCGAATTTGAGGAACTGGCAGCCACAAAACACGGCAATGAATCTGTTCAACAATGGCAGGACATGGCTGAGTTGCGGGTGATGCTCGACAGGTTGCCACAGCAGCATAGGGTCGTTTTGGAAATGAGGTTCTTCCACGACAGGACACAGACTGAGATCGCCAAAGAGCTTGGACTATCACAGGCAAAGGTCTGTCGTGTGGAAAAGAAAGCCTTAATGGAACTCCGCTCCCTTCTCACCCCTTAAAAAAACTTATGTTAAAAGCCCGGTCAGCCTTATTCACCGGGCTAAATGAATTAAAGTGAGGCTATTGGACACAATAAACCCTGCATGAACGGAGGAGCGAGGGTGTTGAATGTGTCCGTTAAATCGAGTTATCTAATCGCGGCCATCGGTATCGTGCTGACAGTCCTCGTTCTCTGGATTGCTCTTATCAATTTCTCCAACCGGGAGCGTGACAGGGCAATGTTGGTGGGCGCTTCATTCAATGGAAAGGGGGAAACTGTGGAATGGCTAGTGTCGTAAAGGTGTTGGAACTGGTGGGTGAATCCAGTAAGAACTGGGAGGACGCCGTACATAACGCGGTAAACGAGGCGTCCAAGACTATCCGTAACATCACCGGTGTCGAGGTTTATAACATGACGGCCAATGTGGATAACGGCCGGATCTCCGAGTACAAGGCCAACGTAAAGATTGCTTTTGCTGTCGACCCCAATCGGGCCGGTCAGGCTTAATGACTGGGCCGGGGCGATTGTATGGTCAAAGCAAGCCAACAGGAATTAGAAAAATACAAAAAGCTACAAAAGAAGTATACGCCGCCCCGGCCCTGGTTTAGGAACGCCATTCAGGCCTTCCTGATTGGGGGCGCCATCAGCATGGCGGGAGAGGCTGTGCGCCAGTTCTTTATATTCGGTATGGGTATGTCACCGAAAACCGCAGGACCGCCCACTTCATCGGTAATGATATTCCTTGGCGCTCTCCTTACGGGCATCGGTATATACGATCAGATCGGGAGGGTTGGGGGAATGGGGGCGGCACTGCCCATAACCGGTTTTTCCAATTCCATTGTCTCTCCGGCGATGGAGTTCAAGCGGGAGGGCTGGGTCATGGGTGTAGGCGCCAGGATGTTTACCGTGGCCGGACCGGTGATAGTCTATGGTCTTTTAACCGCCTTTGCTGTCGGATTTGTCCAATTCGCCTTAACAGGTGGTAAAGGGTGAGAAGTAGTGGGAGTTGCCGTAAAAGACGCCGCACAGGAACAAGTCAAACCCGGAGCCAAGCATTTAGGTAAACAAACACTTGTTTTCACCACCAGACCTGGCGTGGCCGCTACGGGCGCGATTGCCGGCCCAATGGAGGGCAAGGGGCCGCTGGGTTCCCTGTATGATGAGGTGACGGCTGACACTATTCTCGGGCAGAAAACCTGGGAACAGGCTGAGGTTAAGATGCTGGAGAAAGCGGTTAGCCTGGCGGTTCAAAAGGCCGGATTCCAACCCGGTGAGATCGATTTCGTCGTGTGCGGTGACCTTCTCAATCAATTGGGGGCCTCTAGTTTTGCGGCCAGAACCTTGGACAGGCCTCATCTGGGCATATATGGCGCATGTTCCTGCTGGACCGAAGCCATGATAGTTGGTTCCGTGATGGTGGACGGAGGCTATGCCACAAGGGTTGCCATCGGGGCTTCAAGCCATCATGACACCGCAGAGCGCCAGTTCCGCTACCCCACAGAATTCGGCGGCCAGCGTCCTCCAACAGCGACCTGGACGACGACGGGCGCGGGTGGCGCCTGCATAGTGGACCAGTCAGACCCCGGCATAGCTGGCTATCCCCGCATAACTCATGGCACGGTGGGCCGGGTAGTTGATATTGGCGTTAAGGATCCCTATGACATGGGTTCAGCCATGGCCCCTGCCGCTGCCGACACTATAGTGACTCACCTGCGGGATACGGGGAGGCTGCCGACAGACTATGACCTCATTATCACCGGGGATCTTGGCCGGGTGGGCAAAGCCCTGACGATGGACCTCGCGGCTGAGTCCGGTTTCAACCTTGAACCTGTTCTTGACGATTGCGGGCTTCACATCTATTACGACCACCAGGATGTGCACTGCGGCGCCAGCGGCTGTGCGTCTTCGGCGCTGGTCTACAGCAGCAACCTGCACCGGAAGCTCATTTCCGGGGAGATCAGGCGGCTGCTGCTGGTTGCCACGGGGGCGCTCTTTAGCCCCACCAGCTACCAGCAGGGCGAATCCATACCTGGCATAGCCTACGCAGTGGCCATAGAGAGAGCTGAACAGCCACAAAAGGGGGCTTCAGCCAATGCCTAGCGCTTCAACCTTCCTATATGCCTTTTTGATTGGTGGCCTGCTATGTGTACTTGCCCAATTGGTAGTTGATGTTATAAAACTCACACCTGCATCGACCATGGTTCTGTTTGTGAGCCTGGGGGCAATCGCAAGCGGGATAGGGCTCTATGAACCCCTGACCAAATTTGCAGGGGCCGGGGCAACCGTTCCGCTCCCTGGATTCGGCCATGTCCTGGTTCAGGGCATATCTGAAGGAATGAGCAAAAAGGGGTTTATGGGGCTCTTTGCCGGGGGGCTTGAGGCGGCGGCAATGGCCTTAACGGTAGCCATCATAATCGGTTACCTTACATCCGTTCTGTTCAACCCCAAGGGCTGAAGAATGGTGGTGGAACTATAGTGGCGGCAAAGACGGTCACAGCCCTCCAGGGTTCCAAGGTTTCAAGCAGGCTTGAGGAGAATCGTTCCTTTATAGAGAAAGAGCTCGGTTTCGGCGTAAGCTTTGACGTCATTATCAAGGAAGTCTCCTTTGGCGGCAAAGAAGCGTTTATGCTGGCGATAGACGGTTTCTTTCAGGCCCAGGTCATGACCGAGTTGACCCTATACCTCTTGCGGTCCAGGCGCGAGGACCTGGTCCCTCACACGACGGAAAAACTGCTGACGCGACGGATCGGGTACCTTGAGACCCAAACGGAAACTGATCTCGACAAGGTAGTGGAGAGGGTGCTCTCCGGTTTTACCGCACTCTTTGTCGACGGCGAGTCGGAGGCCATTCTGATTGAGGCCCGTACCTATCCCGGGCGGATGCCGGAGGACCCGGAATTGGAGAAGGTGCTCCGCGGCCCGCGAGACGGTTTCACCGAGACACTATTGGTCAACACCACCCTGATAAGACGCCGGCTGCGTGACCCCCGTCTGCGCACCGAGGTAATACCTGTAGGCAGGCGCTCGCGCACAGATGTGGCGGTTTTATACATAGAGGATATCGCCAACCCCGGTTTGGTTGAGAAGATACGTCAGGGACTAAAGGACATTGTCGTAGACGGGCTTCCCATGGCGGAAAAGAGCCTGGAGGAGTTCCTGACGGGACGCAAGAAGTGGTGGAACCCCTTTCCGGTTGTGCGCTATACAGAGAGGCCGGACATTGTGGCCGTTCACCTCCTGGAGGATCATGTGGTGGTCATATCGGACACCTCGCCCGTCGCCATGATCCTCCCGGCCACCTTCTTCCACCACATCCAGCACGCCGAAGAGTTCCACCAGGACGTGGTCGTGGGGGTATTCTTCCGCATCATACGGTCAATAGCCGTTCTGCTGGCCTGGATCGGCACACCGCTATACGTGGCGCTGGCCTTGAGTCACGACATGCTGCCCAAAAGCCTTGAGTTTATCGGCCCCAGGGAGGATGCCAAGGTGCCGTTGTTTCTACAATTCATCTTTGGGGAGCTGGGGGTAGAATTGATACGTATGGCGCTTATCCATACACCCACGGCACTGGCGACCTCGCTCGGTGTAATCGGTGCCATTCTTTTGGGGCAACTGGCTGTGCAGGTTGGGCTCTTTACAAACGAAGCGATATTGTATGTCGCTCTATCGGCCCTGGGGTTCTTTGCCATACCCAGCGCAGAACTGGGGGCGGCGATCCGCCTGATGCGCTTGGGCCTATTGGTGATGGCCGGGATCTGGCGCCTTCCCGGTGTGGCCTTGGGAATAGTACTTAACTTCCTCCTGCTCCTGCGGACCAAGTCCTTTGGTTTGCCCTACCTGTGGCCCTTCATACCCTATAACCCTAAGGCCCTGGTTCACGTGTTAGTTAGACAGCCCATTCCTGTGATACAGGAGAGGGCGGGGGTTTTGCGGCCCATAGACCCTACCCGGCGGTAAATTCCAAAGTCATCATAACGTTTTTACCTGAAGCGACGGGTGACATAACTCGGAGAGTGAAATCGGTAAGCACATTGTGTAGAGCCGTGGGAGTGATTCGAGGGCGTTTTCCGGCGGTTTACGCGGGGACGCGGGGGTTTGGGCCGATGTTGCGGGAACTCCAACGTCCGCAGCCGGTGTGGTAGGGTAAAAATCTCCGAGGGGAGCAGTGGCGGCGCAGGGGTAGTCCTACCCAATGCATGGCAAAATCAGGAATGAGGCTAATTTCCCGTAATTTTCCCCCGGATTCTCACACACTCTTTCAATATGATTTTCTTGA
>DYIG01000091.1 GCA_020723725.1 Thermaerobacter marianensis
TCCACCAGTTGTTAAGCAAGCTGATTTGCGCCCAGGAAGAGGAGCGTAAAAGGGTGGCCTCGGAAATTCACGACGGGGTTATCCAGTCGCTTCTGGGAATCTGGTACCGGCTCCAGCATTTCACCGGCGATTTGGACTCGGGGCATGAGAGGAATATCACGGGTGAACTGATCAGGCTGAAAGACTTGCTGGGCCAGCAGATACAGGACATCCGGCAGATTGTGTACAACCTCAGGCCCATTATGCTGGACACCTACGGACTGGGGTCGGCCGTCAAGGCTCTGCTCCGGAACCTTCAGGAGGAGCACCAAATCCAGAGCGAGTTTGCCCTGGAGGGCGCAAGCCAACGGCTGCCCCCAAACTTTGAAATGGCCATCTACCGCATACTTCAGGAACTGCTCAACAACGTGGCCAAACACTCCCAGGCCACCAAGGTTCAGGTCATGCTGATCACCGGCCAGGAACAGACCCTGCTGCTGGTAAAGGACAACGGAACCGGATTTGACAAGGCCCGCCTGACCAACCCGGACATTCCCGGAAACCACTTGGGCCTGGCCAGCATTCAGGAGAGGGTCCTCTTGCTGGGAGGAACCTGCAGCATCGAAACCCTGCTGGGATGGGGAACCACAGTAACCATAAAGGTGCCCACCCCAAAGAAGGTCTAATGGGATGAGCCGGCCTTACTCCCGGCAAACCAGTATGCCAGCCGAAATCACCGGAGTCTGTCACAGATCATCTGAAATGACATCATAGCCGCTGTCACAAGTCCTTTTTATTTACAGGATTTCGCCGCACACGGCTAGGGAGGGGTTGAGGTGAGAAACATCAACCTTTTAATTGTGGATGATCACCCCATGATCAGGGAAGGCCTGGTGGCCATGCTCACGCCGTACCCGGACATAAACATAGTGGGAACCTGTTCGGACGGCCAGGAGGCCATCGAGTCCGTGGAGGCCCACGCCCCCGATATCATACTGATGGACATAAAAATGCTGAAAGTCAACGGCTTTGAGGCCACCAGGGAGATTGTCTCCAACTACCCCGGAGTAAAGGTAATCATGCTCACCATTTTCGAAGACGCCGAGTCCATTAGGCTGGCCCTCCAGGCCGGGGCGTCGGGCTACATGCTCAAGCAGGCGTCAAGGGAAAAACTGGTGGAAAGCATCAGGCGCGCCTTCAAAGGAGAGACCATAATCGACTCCATGCTGCTCAGCCAGCTGGTCACAGACTACACCAGGCTGGCCCAGGGGTACACCACCCGCGGCTACTCTCTCTCGGCCGATGAAAGCAGCGAGTTGACACCCCGGGAGAGCGAGGTGGCCAGGTTTCTGGCCCAGGGCCTCACCAACAAGGAAATATCCGCCCGGACACACCTGGCCGTGGACACCGTTAAAACCCACCTGCGCAGCATCTACCGCAAAATGGGGGTTAAAAACCGCTCCCAGGCCATTACCGAGCTGATGACCAACAAGTACGTAAACATCTAAAAAGACATTGGCCCCTGATTCCGGCCCGAGAGATGAATATTCTCCCTGTTATGGGGCATACTACAAATAAACCACAGCAGGGGGTATTAAGTTGGGAATTACCAGATGGGACCCTTTCCACGAACTCAACCATATGCGCCACCAGATCGACCGCTATCTCGACCACCTCTGGGGCAGGGGCAGGCAGGAGATCGCCGGGGCGGCGGGGCCCGGCCCCAAGGTAGACGTCTACCAGACCGAAAACGAGGTGGTGGCCGTCGCCGAGCTGCCTGGAATTCAAACCAAGGACGACATAGAGGTCAGGATAGACCAGGATAAACTCACCCTCCGGGGAGAAATAAAGCGCACCCAGGGCCACCGCGAAGAAAACTCGGTATACAACGAGCGTTATTACGGCACCTTTACCCGGGTAATACAGCTCCCTTCCAGGGTTATGCCCGAAAAGGCCACGGCAGCTTACAATAACGGGATACTTGAAGTGCGCATGGCCAAAAGCGACCCCGGGGAGAACTGGGGCCGGCGCATAGAAATACAATAACACGGCAATTTTAATTTTTCTTGGTGACAAAGTATTGGAGGCGGCGTAAAATGTCGGTATTTATTCCTGCATTTTATGCCGCCTCCAAAATAGTCGTCCCTTCCCTTGCTTAACTAACTTCAGTAATTTCTCCCATTTTTTCTTTACCTTCTCTGACTATGGTTCTTTCTCCCTCAGGAACAGGAGGCGGAACAGGCCCGCCGGAAATCTTCGTCACCGCGCCAAACCGGGGAGGGCAAGCTTCAAAACAAGTTCCGCATTTTATGCATTTCTCCTGGTCAATTACATGGATCTGGTTCTTGACACTTACAACCGCCCCTGCAGGGCACCTCTTGGCGCAGGTCATACAGGCCTGGCACTGGCCCGGATCAATATAGTACGAGATTACTTCGCGAAACAGCCTGTCTATCTCGTCACTGGTGAAAAGTCCGTCATATTCTTCTATATTTTCAAGTCTTGACGACAGCTTCTCCTTTTTCACCAGCTTGATGTAGGGGACCAGCTTTGCAACTTCTTCCAGTCTGGATTTTAATTCATTTTTGTCTATTCCCTCGCCTTTGCCGAGAGGCCCCAGCTTCTTCACCGTGTTGCCGAAGTCGTTCATAACTTCGGCGAAACGGATTCCTTCACCGGCGGACAGCCATTCAATCTTTAACCTTTCGGGGTTCAGCCCTATGTGCTCCATTAATTTCTTGCATAGAAGCACCATGTTTAATGCATGGTAATTTCCATCAGTAATATAATGGCATTCGTTAAGATGACAGCCGCCGATAAACACCCCGTCCATTCCATTTGAGAGGGCCCGGATCACAAATGATAGGTCCACTCTGCCGCTGCACATCACGCGTATAAACTTGGTGTAAGTTGAATATTGTTGTCTGGAAACTCCAGCCAAATCAGCAGCGCCGTAAGCTCACCAGTTGCATACAAAGCCCAAGATCCTTGGTTTGAACTTAAGTTCCGCACTCATTCTTATCTCACCTCCCTGATCGGCAATCCCGGCCCTTGGGGACATTCCTGTCCTCAGGAATTCAATTGGGGACATTCCTGTCCTCAGGTATTACCCAAACTTCAGCAGGTGTGTCCCCTTTCCTCTTATCCGGCCGCGTCAATTTGGCTTAATATCTCTTCATCGGTGTAGTGCTTTAGAGAAATAGCCCCTGTTGGACATTTTGCGTTACAGAGCCCGTCTCCTTTACAAAGAACGGGATTAATCCCGGCCTTTTTTCCCTGCCGCGTGTCATGAAACTCTATGGCGCCATACGTACAGGCCGAAATACATGCCTCACACCCCATACACTTGCTCTCATTCACCTCGCAAACAGATCCGGAGGCCATGACCGTGTCATGTGAGAGAAGCGTTAAGGCCCGGCCGGCAGCCCCATAAGCCTGGCTGACCGCTTCCGGTATATGCTTGGGATAGTGAGCTGTCCCACACAGGTAAATGCCTTCCGCCCCAAAGTCAACAGGTCTTAATTTGACATGGGCTTCCTGGAAGAATCCATCCGGGCCCAAAGACACCTTGAACAGCCCGGCTATTTCCTTTCTGTCCGCGGAGGGAACAACGGCGGCGGCTAAAGCCAGCGCATCAGCGTCTATTTCAAGCTTCTTGCCTAAAACCGGATCGGTCACGGTAACCCTTAAGACACGCCGGCCACCTTCCTCAACAGCTTCCACCCAGGGCTTGTCATGGGGATCGTAGCGGATGAACCTTACATCCTTGCTTGCCGCTTCCCGGTAATACTCCTCTTTGAACCCGTACGTTCTCATATCCCTGAAGAGAATGTAGACATCCACCTTGGGGTTTATCTCTTTCAGTTTCAGGGCGTTCTTTACAGACTGGCTGCAGCATATCCGGGCGCAGTAATTTCTGCCTTCCTGTCTGCAGCCCACGCACTGGATCATCACCAGGCTCCGGGAGTTAATCACCCTTTCTTCTCCTCTGACGATTTGCCCCTCCAACTCCAGCTGGGTCATTACCCTGTCATCTTCTCCATAAAGGTATTCGGCGGGTTTATATTCATCGGCGCCTGTGGCGATGACGGCCGCTCCATGTTTTATCTCTATGACCCTTCCTTCAGACTTCACCCTGGTGGCGAAATTCCCCACGTAACCGCCGGCCTCGGTGATGGTGGCGCCGGTATATACATGTATTAAGGGGTGCTGATAAACCTTGCGTATAACATCACGCAAATATGCTTGAACATCCAGCCCCTCCAGGGTGTAATGAATTCTTCGCGCCATCCCCCCCAGTTCTGCATCCTTTTCCACCAGGTGGACCTCATGTCTCTGGCCGGCTATGGAGAGAGCGCAGGTCATGCCGGCCAGGCCTCCCCCCACCACCAGCGCCGCCTTGTTGACGGGCAGATCAAGTTCCCGCAGGGGATCCAAATGGAGGGCCCGGGCCACCGACATCCGGATTATCTCCTTTGCCTTCTGGGTGGCCTCCTCCTTTTCTTTGGAGTGGACCCAGGAGCAATGTTCTCTGATATTAGCCATGTCGAAGAAATACTGATTGATTCCCGCTTCCCGGAGCGTGTCCCGGAATAGCGGCTCATGCGTCCTGGGGGTGCAGGCGGCCACGACCACCCGGTTGAGCCCTTTTTCCCGGATGGTGTTTGCTATTTGCTGGGCGGCATCGGCAGAACATATAAAGAGGCTTTCTTCTGCGTGAACAACATTGGGCAAGGTCAGGGAATACTCAACCGCGGAAGGAACATTTACCACCCTTCCGATATTGGCCCCACAATGACACACATAGACGCCCACCCTGGGTTCCTCTCCCGAGACATCCCTTTCCGGCGGATATATCCTTTCTTTGGCCAGGTTCCCCCGCCGGTAGCCAAGGAGTTGACCACACAGGGAACCGGCCCCGCTGGCGGTCACAACCGCCTCGGGGATATCCATGGGACCCTGGAAGGCCCCGCTTATGAAAATCCCCGGGCGGGAGGTCTCCATGGGGTTAACGGGATTGGTTCTGCAAAATCCGTGGGCGTTGAGATGGATGCCCAACTTGTCCGCCAGGCCCTTCATCCCTGCGGGAGGGTTCAATCCGACGGACAACACCACCATATCGAATTCTTCTTCCTTTACTCCATCCCCGGGAGTGGAATATCTTACAGTTACATTCTTGCTTTCCGGGATCTCCCTTCCTATCGACACGCAGCTCCTTACAAACCGAATCCCGGGAAGTTTCTCCGCCCTTTGGTAGAACCGCTCGAAATCCTTGCCGTGGGAACGAATATCGTTATGAAATATAGTGCACTGGGCCTCAGCGTCATGGTCTTTTGTCAAAATCACCTGTTTCTGGGTATACGTGCAGCATACGGCCGAACAATAGCTGTTGCCGCCCGGGATAACCTGCCTGGAACCGACGCATTGAATCCAGGCTATTTTGCGTGGATGCTTCTTGTCGGAAGGGCGCAGTATCTCACCTTCGTATGGCCCGGTGGCGCATAACAGCCGTTCATAGTCAAGACTGGTCACCACGTTTTCAAATTTTCCGTAGCCGTAGTCGTCCCTCAGCTGGGGATCGAAGGGCTCAAAGCCCGGAGACAGAACTATGGCCCCTACTTTTACTTCCACCTTCTCCGCCCTTTGATTGAAATCTATGGCGTTATTCTTACAGACTGATTGACAGATGGCACATTTCCTCTCTTTAAGGAAAAGGCAGCTTTCATCTATATAAGTGGCCAGGGGAATCGCTTGGGAGAAGTATATATGGATGGCCTTATTCTTCGATATCTCCTGATTGAATTGATCGGGGTACCTGACCGGGCAGTATTCCACACAGACAGTACAGCCCGTGCATTTGCCCTCTATAACATATCTGGGCTTTTTAACCAGGGTTACCCTGAAGTCTCCCGCTTCCCCTTCAACGCTGTCGACTTCGGTATAGGTCATGATCTCTATGTTGGGATGCCTGTTGCATTCAACAAACTTGGGGGATTCAATGCACATGGAGCAGTCATTGGTGGGAAAGGTCTTGTCAAGCTGGGCCATGTGGCCGCCAATGGCCGGCGCTTTGTCGACCAGGTAAACCTTGAAGCCCGCGGTGGCAAGATCAAGAGAGGCCTGAATGCCGCTGATCCCCCCGCCCACAACCATGACGTCTCCAAAATTACTGCCTGCAAGGCTATTAACAAGCAGCCCGCCATTTCTTGCCGGTTCTTTTTCCATTTCTCTCCGCCCTCATCAGGTTTTAATGTTTCATATTCCGCCCGCACTGTCCGGGTCCGGCCGGGTCAGCCGTCTTCATCCGCCGGGCGGCCAAGCCGCTCCGGGTGGGAATACACCAGCAGCCGGCCTCCGCGCGCATGTCCGACCAGGGCAATGCCCAGATCACGGGCAAGCGAAACGGCGCTCCCTGTTGGCGAGTGCCGCGAGACCACAACCGGGGCCTGCATCTTCGCCGCCTTGAGCAGCATCTCCGACGAAACGCGGCCGGTGGTCAGCAGCAGCCGGTCTCTGGTCGACAGTCCCCTGGCCAGACATTCGCCCTGGATCTTGTCTAGGGTGTTATGCCGTCCGATAT
>DYIG01000092.1 GCA_020723725.1 Thermaerobacter marianensis
TTGACATCATTAACAATACCAACAGCGCCGTATTAGCCCACAACCGCCAGGTGACTGCCAAGACCGCCACACAGATCACAATCTCCGGCACGGCTGTTCAGACCACGGCCAATCACGTGGTCGTCCGCAGCGGCGCGTGGAACGGCGAGATTGCTGGTCTTGGGGTCACTGTCGCCGCCGACAAGGCTCTTGGCGGACTCGACCCGGCCGTCGCTGGCAACGAAAAGTGGAAGGCAACGGTTGAAGATGCCAATGGCGCCGGGCCGTCCGTACCGCTGTTCAACAAGCTGTTCCAGGCTGTTGAGGATGCCGGCGGCGTCGTAAAGCTGATAGTGGTTGGCAACGACGTATATAACGGGTGTGCCGCCCACCTGACCAGCTACAAGAGGGTTCCCGTGGAGTCTTCTACCCTCACCTTGCCCGGCGGCCACAAGGGTATTGACTGGAACGGCGTCGCTCTGACCCGTGACCGGGACTGCCCCTCTGGTACAGCGTTTTTCCTGGACACCGAGGTTATGAAGATGTCGCAGCTGAGGGACGGTCACTGGCAGGATCTTGGCGGTGACATCGTGCAGTGGGACGGCGGCCGGGGCTACAAAGCCCTGTGGATATGGGACGTTGACCTTGTGACTATGGCCCGCGACAGGCTGGCCAAGATCATCAACCTCGCTGGTGCCTAAAACACACCCCGCTTTTTGTGCGGGGTGTGTTTTTGTTTTTCTTTTGAGGTGAGTTCATGCCTAAAGATATTCGTGTTCAAATAAAACAGCACGTTTCCGATGTTCCGAGGCGCCTCGTTGAAATAGACTCCGAGCTTGAGGTGTGGTACAACCTTTTTTCCGAGATGTTCGAGGTTTGGGGTAAAGACGCCGCTGACCGTACGTACTGCCTTGGGACGTGGCCCAGGCTGGATGTTCGCGTGGTTCGCGCCGTACGTAAAGGGTACTGGTTGGCGCGAAATACCGGCGATCCTTATCGAGCTGTTATACGGGAGCAGAACGATCAGGAGTACAAGGAAGACAAACGCCTTGAGCAAGAGCGCGAGGAGCTGCCGAATATTATCAAGGGGGAAACCCGTTGGCTTATCGGTGGGCAGTGGCGCGGGTGTGAGGTGGGAGTATGACACTCCAAGAGCTTGTTTCAGCCGTTCGCGAAAACTTGCAGGACCCGGCGGGTACTAGGTGGACGGATCAGCTGATTACGCGTTATTTGAACGAGGCCCAAAAAATGTTGGCCCCGTTCTCGTACTCGCTTACATACTGGGAGACTGCCTTTGCCGCCGGTCAGGACGAGGTGGGCCGGCCGGCGGATCTCCTCGTTCCCAACCGTGTTACGTTCCGCGTTGACAACGACGAGTGGGAGCTTGTGCGGCAGCGTAGAATGCCGGACACACCAGCCACGTTACAGGGCAGTCCATCAACGGTATATTTCCTTTCCGACTCGATACATCTGCGTCCCGTACCTTCTAGGGCCGGCACGTTGCGTGTTTCCGGTACACAACGGCCGCCCGACTTGGTATATTCCTCCGACGAGCCGTCTATGGTTGACGCCGAGCCCGTGCTGATTGCGTACGCTACGTGGGTGTGCTTGGCCGCCGACGTTGACCCGGCGGCACAGATTTGGCGCGATCTTTTTGAGCAGCGCAGGCGTGAGTGGATGATTTTTGATTCTATGCGCAATCCGCAAAGCAGCGAGATACGTAGTAGTTGGTGGTGGTCTTAGTGACGAGAAGGTCGGCCGGCGGTAGAGACGGCTATGTTCGTAAAAGATTTGGTGATTTCTCGTACGGTATAAAGGCCGGCCACCCAACGGCGTTGCCTGAAGGCGCTTTGGTCACGGCTGAAAACGTGGAGATCACTATAGACGGTAAGGTTAAGCCGCGTCCTGGCGTTTTGCGTAGGTATGCTACAGACTTTGACGCTTTTCCTGTTAATGGGTTAGGCGCTCTTTACAAATCAGACGGTACTACACGTCTTGTAGCTGCTGCTGGAACTTCTATCTACGCCGACAAGCCGCATATCGTCTTCGACTACGACGGGCAGGCAGATTGGGAGGCGGCAGCCGTTTACACCAACTTAGACACGAAGTCTTCTCCCGGTGATGTGAAATTATCTACTCCCCCACAGACCACTTTTCAGTCCACGCGGGCGGCTGCTTATGATCTCATGTGGTTCTAAGCGAGGTGTTTAACAATGCCAATAAGCGATTACCTTGAGGCCGCGGTTCTAAACCACGTCCTGCGCGGTGTGACATATACTCCGCCGGCCGCTCGGTGCGTTGCGCTTTACACCAGCAACCCCACGGATGCCGATACTGGGACGGAGGTATCCGGCGGGGGGTATGCCAGACAATCCGTAACTTTTGCCGCTCCAGCCGGCGGAGCGGTTCAGAATACGGCCGACATAGTCTTCCCTACTGCTACGGCTGCGTGGGGCACTATAACCCACGTTGGCATAAGGGACGCCGTTACTGGCGGTAATCTGTTGTTCTACGGGTCGCTTTCTACGCCAAAAACGATTGGTGTCGGTGATACGTTTAAACTCCCCGTAGGGCAATTGGTATGCAGACTGGATTAGTTGAGGTGGTATTATGCCTAGGCTGAGGGCCTTTAACAACGCCAGGACAACGCTGGCACAGGATATAACGGCCGCCGCCAATTCTTTCGCAGTTACAAGTGTTGCTTCCTTTCCAGACCCGCCATTTCGCATAACTGTCGAGGGGGAAATAATGGAGGTCGGCCTTGTTAGCAGTGTTGACAACACGTTCGGCAGCGTGCAGCGCGGTTTGGAGGGGACTTCGGCGGCCGGTCATCCCGCCGGGGCGGCGGTGGAGAACAGGTTCACGGCGGGGACGTACATGGAGCTGGCGCCGCAGTCGGCTGTGGATGCGCATTCGGCCGATACTGTGACAATGCACGGCGCTACACCGGCTGCAACGGCAAACAGGTTGATTATCCGTGACGCCAATGGCAGGGCCAAGGTTGCTGCTCCTTCTGCCGCTGATGACATAGCCCGGAAGGACACCGTGGATACTGTGCAGGCAAATCTTGATACGCATACGGCCAATTATACGCCTCATATACCATATGTTATTGCAGCGGGGTCGGCTAATGCGTATACTGTAACCCTTAATCCGGCTCCTACATCCTACATTGAAGGCATGGCATTGGCCGTAAAGATTAATGTTGATAATACGGGGGCTTCTACGATAAATGTCAACAACCTTGGGACTAAGACAATTAAGAAGCCGAACGGAAGCGATGTTTCGTCAGGTAATTTAAAGGCGGGAAGCATATATAGCTTGCGTTATAACGGCACAAATTTTATCTTACAGGGTGAAGGAGGTGGTGGCACCGCTCAACCCGCAGATGTATTAAGTGGTAAAACCTTTACAAATGATCTGGGTGAACAGGTCGGCTCCATGCCTAATAGGGGAGCAGTCAATATAACTCCCAGTACAACTAACCAACAGATAGCAGCGGGTTATCATAATGGTAGCGGTGTTGTATATGGTGATCCAGATCTAGTTGCGGGTAACATTAAGAATGGTGTTAACATTTTCGGAGTGGTCGGAAGTTTTAAAGGGGTACTGACACAAGCACAATCGTCAGGAACGACGCCACAAAGTACAACTACTCAATTATTTAGAATAGATGGTACCGGTGTTGCCGGCAGCCTTTCATATTCCGGGTGGAATCTAAATAACAATGACTGTGTTATTTTGTCAATAGTATGTGATGGGGTGGTAGCTGCCTCGTCACCACCTTTATACCGTGGTGCTTCTGGCTTATTAGAATGTTTTAAGTATTTTGAAAGTAATAGTTGGGTAGATGTTACGGTTTATGGCTATGTTGATGTGTTCGACTGTGTATTTACTGTTCGCAAGCTGTAGTTGCAATGCTGCCCATACAAAAAGGTTGCATAACTCGGAACACGCTTCATCATGGTATATGGATCGGACCCGTATAAGGTCAAATGCGTAATAAACGGGGGCAGTGCGCATGCTTTTCAATGCTGGTACTTTCGGAGAGTGGCTTTACAACGAAGCAGTGTTCGGCGCGACGCTGGAAGGCGTTGGTAGTCTGGAAGTCAGCGCCGTTTACACGGCCGCCGGAGCCTGTCAGCTTGATGGTATCGGGGACGTCGTCGTCAGCGGCAATGTAGATGCTGCCGCCTCTGCGACGCTGGATGGGTTTGGTTTATTGGAGGCTACACCGAGGCGTACATGGGTTTCCCTCTTCGGGAAGGCGTTGGCTATTACAACTACTTATGCGGAGGCCCTGCTTGTCCCCAAAAGCGTATTGTTCCCGTCTGTCGGTTCGGTGGAAGTGCTGATTTACCTGCTGCGCGCTCCGGGTACGGCCGAGCAGACCATTTTCGACGGGGCCGGCCCAGCTAATCAGAACCTTCAGGTTGCGGTAGATACGTCAGCGAGGCTAACGCTGCGCTACGGCACAGGCGCCGGCACAGCCGTGCTTACTTCGAGCGAAACCCTTCGCGATGGCGTTGTTTACTGGATAGGCTTTGCCTGGGATAGCGGGGGAGTGGCGCTATACCTTGACGGAAATGAAGTGGCGGCCAGTAATCAGCAGCATTCTATAGCTTTTGGCGACAATGTTTATGTTGGTGCGAGGGCGGACAGGACGTGCCAGCTTGACGGTCTTGTTGATTGCCTACGTTTTTCGTCTAGGCGCAGGAGTGTTTTTGAATTTACGGCGACTTACTTGTTGCAGGAGCCTTTGACGTGGGATGTTGATACAACGTACCTGCTCCAGTTTGACGATAACCTGAATCTTCCTGCCAACCGCCAAGGCGTTTGGGTGTCTCCTGTGCAGGACGGCAGGAGTGCCACTGACCAAGCCAGCCTCTCCGTGGGCTGGCAGGCGGCCTTGCCGCCACAGACGGCGCTTTCCTGTCAGGTGCGGACTTCTGGTGACGGCACGAACTGGTCATTTTGGTACGACCAGGTCAACAATGAGCAAAGCGCCGCGCCAGCTAACCCGTATTCGCAGGTGCGTTTTATTTTGCAGACATTAAGCGGCGTCGATACCCCCATACTGCGCAAGGCTACGGCTTTTTATGACGGGGCGCCTACTATGACGCCGGTAGCGACGGGATTGTCTGTCGCTAGTGGCTACGAATTTGCGCAGTTACAGGACGCGTTAGTTATTACCAACGGTGTGGACACGCCTAAAAAGTTCGATGGCGGAACGACAACTTCTGACATTTTAGCAGCGCCTAGTGCGTATTTGTTGTCTGTGTGGCGCGACCGGGTGTTTGCGGCCAGGACGGCTACCAATCGGTCGCGGTTATATTACAGCGACAAGTTTAGTGTTGATAGCTGGCCAGCGACTCATTTTATCGACATCAACCCGAACGACGGCGACGAGATTATTAGCCTGCTCTCCGGCGCGACATCCTTGCTGATTATTAAACAGCACAGAACATATTACGTTCAAGGATATGAACACGAAGACTTCATGGTTATGCCTGCCGGTGAGGGAGGAACAATAAGCCGGCTCGGCGCGGTGTGGACGCCTAGAGGGCTGTTCATGCTTGACAGGGAAGGTGTTTGGGCGACTGATTTTCGTAGGCGATCTAAGATTACTATGGACATTGATACTATCTGGAAAAACTTGGACGACAGAAATTTACACAAAGCCAGTTTGTTCTATTGGGATGATAGGTTGCTGGTCGCGGCACCGCATAAGACCTTTGGGTGGGTTACGTGTTGTTTCGATATGCGTCGGCCCAAAGAACGGCCGTGGACGGTGTGGACTGGTTGGACACCCAGCTGTTTCCTGGCGTTTTATGAGCGCGATAAGTGGATTTACGTCTTTGGTAGCTCTACGTCAGGAAATATCTTCGAGGTAAGCGGTTCGGACACCGATGCCGGCGAACCGTTTGCGGCCAGTGTTGAAACTGGGCACGCGCCGCTGGTGTCGGAGGATTGGCTGAACAGGCTGAAGTGGTGCGACCTTGCCTTCGGTGGCGGAGGGGTTGACGGAAGCTGTCAGGTTTCTTTCGTTATTGATGGCGCTGTAACTGGACCTGCTACTACTATTAGTGTGCCTGGCACGTCGGAGGCAAAGTCTGTGCGGCTGTTCCCGCCTCCCTGGGCACGCACTTTCGGTGTACGGGTGGCGTGGCCGAACACTAACGCTAGGGGTCCTATATTCCTGGGTATGTCTTTGACATACTTCCCAAGGGCGCCCAGACCGGAAAGAATCCTGTGATGGAGGCGAAACCGGGTCGTAGGCGTTAAAATGCAGTGCTTTAGGGTGGTTAAAAAGGAAAGCGTTAGTAAAGTTTGTGTTTTTGTTAGGGTGTGGTTATGTGCGTTTGGACTTCGGCCCGCTGCTGCTTGGGCTAAAAAACAGCGAGCTTATCCAGATACTACAAATTATAGAGTACTGGTCACGCGGGAACATAGATGACCGCAACATTAAAGCGGCAGGTTTAACCGGTTCGGCAGTTTTGAAGAACAAGTCCGTCCCTATGGCTAAGTTGGCCTGGCACGAAATACCAATTCCGCTGT
>DYIG01000093.1 GCA_020723725.1 Thermaerobacter marianensis
TCATCGGGATAGCCCCACTTGACGACCCCCAGTTGGTAGTCTACATCATGGTTGATGAGCCTAAAGGGGTGTTTTATGGCGGAACTGTAGCTGCTCCCGTTTTCCATGCCATAATGAAGGATGTCCTTCCCTACTTGGGGATTCAGGCCAAAGCGGGGGTTGAGAAAGAAGAGCAAACCGGGTGGCCGGTACCCGAGTTGCGCCAAGAGGATCTGCCGGAGGGGCAAATGGAGGTCCCAAACCTGATAAATCTCCCTGTTGATGCCGCCAGAAACGAGGCTGTTCAGGCCGGATTCCGTCTGGAGGTTTCCGGCGGCGGCAACCAGGTCCTGAGACAGGTGCCACCCCCCGGGGCAACGCTCGAACGGGGCGCGGTTATTATAGGTTACACTGATCAGGGCAGGTTGCCTGGCGGGTCGGGGAAGGTGACTGTTCCCGAGCTGAGAGGCAGGTCCATCCGCCAGGCGGCAACGTGGCTGGGGAGCCTGGGCTTGAGGCTGGAGGCGATCGGTTCCGGGCTGGCTGTTAGACAACAACCCGAGTCAGGCTCCCTGGTCCCGGCGGGTTCTGCGGTTCAGGTGATTTTTGCGCCACCGGAGAAACCTGGGGCTGGGCAAGCGACCGGGGACGCCGGGGAATCTACCCCAACTGAAGGAGACCAGGGGCCAGCGGGTGAGGAGCAGGTTGAGCAGTGATTATGTTTACAGGGGGAAGTTGCTTGAATCTTAGGGGCCTTCTTAAGGGCCTTGAAATAAGAAATATACATGGCAGCCTGGATACGCCTGTCCGGGGGGCAAGCAGCGATTCCAGGAAGACCGAACCGGGTGACCTCTTCATTTGCGTTCGTGGACTGGTTTCCAATGGTCATGACTTTATTCCTGCGGCCATCGCCAGGGGGGCGGCTGCCCTGCTGGTGGAGGATATCAGCAGGGCTCCCGAGGGCGTGACGGCCGTAGCCGTTCCGGATACCAGGGCAGCTATGGCCCGTGTAGCATCTAACCTATATGATTTCCCCACCAGGGAATTGGGTTTGATCGGGGTGACGGGCACCAACGGCAAGACGACTACCGCTTTCCTTATCCGTGCCATAATGTCCCGGTTGGGCGGGGTCGGGCTTATAGGCACCGTTCACAATATCATCAGCGGGGAGATACGCCCTGTTGAGAGGACGACCCCGGAGGCCCTTGATCTGCAAAGGTTATTCCGGGAGATGGTCAATGCCGGTGATAGGTACGCCGTGATTGAGGCTTCTTCACATGCCCTGGAGCTTCACCGGGTCGACCTATGCGAGTTCGACGTGGGGGTCTTCACCAACCTCACACGGGATCACCTCGATTTTCACGGGGATTTCGCTTCCTATCTTTTGGCTAAGGCCAAACTCTTTGAAATGCTTGGGGAGTCCTATGGCGCCAAACCTAAAGAGGGGCCAAAGTTCGCCGTTCTAAACGCTGATGATAAGTCCTCCGAGAAGTTGAGGAAGTTCTGCCGTGTCCCGGTTTACACTTATGGAATCAAGTGCCCCGCGGATATACATGCCGGTGATATCGCGCTGAGCCCTGAGGGGTCATCCTTCACCGTGTATTCAAGGTGGGGCGATGTCAGGGTCAACCTTGCCCTTATAGGGGAGTTCAATGTCTATAACGCATTGGCGGCTTTCGCCGTGGGTATTGGGATGGGGATACCCCCTGTTGAGGTAGCCCAATCCCTTGACTCCGTGAAGGGGGTTCCGGGACGGTTTGAACTCGTCCCCGAGGCCAGGGGTTTTTCCGTAGTCGTCGATTACGCCCATACCCCTGATGGCCTGGAAAACGTGTTGCACGCGGCAAGGCGGATCGCTAAGAACCGCGTCATCACCGTCTTTGGCTGCGGGGGCGACAGGGACAAGGCCAAGAGACCTATGATGGGCGAGATAGCGGCAAGGCTGGCGGATATATCTTTCATTACGAGTGATAACCCTAGGAGCGAGGACCCGGAGGCCATAACCCGCGAGGTGGAGGATGGCGCCAAACGGGTTGTTGGCGCCAGGTACCGTATCGTGGTAGACCGTGAACAGGCCATACTGGAAGCCATAGACGAGGCGCAGGAAGGCGACCTTGTTTTAATTGCAGGCAAGGGCCACGAGAACTATCAGGTCTTTCACGACAGGGTTATGCCCTTTGATGATAGAGAAGTTGTGCGCGAGGCACTGGCGCGGCGTTGTCAATCCTGAACAGGCGGTGTGCTGTTGGCTAGGTATACGGTCGAGGAACTATTGAGGATAACTGGAGGCCGCCTCTTGTCAGGGGATGCAGGCACTGTGTTTTCGGGGGTGGCTGTTGACAGTCGCAAGTGCCGGGCGGGCAGCCTTTTCATAGCGCTTCCCGGCGCGCGTGTGGACGGGCACGAGTTCATAGCCGAAGCGCGGGACCGTGGCGCCGTTGCCGCGCTTGTAAGCCGGTCAGTGGATGTTGGTGGCATAGCGCTAGTTGAGGTTGGGGATACCCTGTGTGCCCTCGGGAGCCTGGCGTCGGACCATCTCAGCCGCATGAAGGCCAGGGTTATCGGGGTCACGGGGAGTGTTGGCAAGACGACGACCAAGGACATGATATCTGCGGTTCTGAACACCGTGTACAGGGTCCTGAGTTCACCCCTTAATTACAACACCGAGGTGGGACTCCCCCTTGCCGTGTTGGAACTGGAGCCAACCCATGATATGGCTGTTCTGGAGATGGCCATGCGGGGCAGGGGGCAGATATCCTACCTGGCGGGGGTGGCGCGGCCGGTTGTGGGTGTCATCACCGTCATAGGTGAAACCCATCTGGAGATTCTCGGTAGTGTGGAGAACATCGCCCTAGCGAAAACAGAGCTGATCCAGGCCCTGCCTGAAAACGGTTTAGCCATTCTCAACGGTGACGATCCCTGGCAGAGGCGTATGGTATATCTGTCCAATGCGCCTGTACTATGGTATGGTACGGCTTCGGACTGTTCGATTACCGCGTTGGAAATAACCCCCAACGGCACTGGAACTGTATTCGAATTGTTTTTCAAGGGTCATGAAGCGATTCAAACCCCGCCGTTCCGCACCCTAATCAATCTCCCCCTGCCGGGGGAACACCATGTTATGGATGCGCTGGCGGCCGCCGCCGCAGGGTTGTTCATGGGGGTGGGCCCGGACGGCATTGCCAGGGGGCTTGAGGGTGTTCAGCTAACGGCCATGCGGTGTGAGATAAGGAAGGTTGGGTCTTTTATCTTTATCGACGACACCTATAACGCCAGCCCTACATCTGTCCGGGCATCGATGGATATCCTTTCAGGTTTTCTAACAGGGAGGCGGGTCGCGGTTCTCGGAGACATGCTGGAACTCGGGTCACGGGCGGTCCCCGCGCACAGGGAGGTTGGGGAGGAGGTTGCCCGACGGGGGTATGACCTGCTGGTGACGGTTGGCGACCTGTCACGATATATCGGTGAATCTGCGGTTGAGAAAGGTCTCCCGGCTGGACGTGTAAGGCATTTCGGCACCACCCCGGAGGCGGTTTTCCACCTGCTCGAAGAACTCCGGCCGGGGGATGCCGTCCTGTTCAAGGGGTCACGGGGAATGAGGATGGAGTCTATCGTCGGGGGGCTCCAGGATGCATTGGTTGGCGCGGCTGGCAGCTCTAAGGGGGGGGAAACCGAATGACTGCTGCTGCCGAAGGTGGCGTTGGCATCCTGCCATTTGTAGGGGTAACCTTCGTCATGGCCGCAGGGGCAGCCCTCCTGCTGGGACCGTTTCTTCTGCCGGTTCTGCGTGAATGGAAGATCGGTCAGTGGGTACGCGATCAGGGACCCAAGAGGCACCTTGCCAAGGCAGGCACCCCCACCATGGGGGGGTTGTTAATTCTTGGTGGCCTCCTCGTCGCTCTTGTCCCCACCCGTGTGATTTTTAATCCGGGTGTCGTAAACGCATTGATTCTCATCGGGGGTTTTGCGGCGCTGGGTTTTGCGGACGATTTCATTAAAGTCGTTCTGAAAAGGCCATTGGGTCTGAGGGCCAGGTACAAGATCGCCGGGCAGTTGGCCCTGGCGATTCTGGAAGCCTCACGGTTGGCGCAGGGGGTTGGCCCCGAGGGACAGGCAGGGACGGTGGTCTCGATTCCCCTATTTGGTCTCTTTGATTTTGGTCAGCTTTACATACCCTTGGCCACCCTTGTGATAATTGGAACCGCCAATGCCGCTAACCTGACAGACGGTTTAGACGGGCTACTTGCAGGGACTACTGTAATTGCGGGAGTGGCATATACCTTAATAAGCCTTGCCTCGGGGCATGAGGAGATGGCCGTTCTAGCGGCATCCCTGGCCGGGGCCAGTCTTGGTTTTCTCAGGTATAACTGTCATCCGGCGAGAGTGTTTATGGGTGATACAGGGTCTCTTGCCATAGGAGGAGCCATGGCGGCCCTGGCCCTGTTTACGAGATCAGAACTGATCCTGCCCTTGGTGGCAGGGGTCTGGGTTTTTGAAGCCCTTTCTGTGATAGTTCAGGTGGCGGCTTTCCGTTTGCTCAAGCGGCGGGTTTTGCGCATGAGCCCGCTTCACCATCATTTTGAACTGGGTGGTTGGAGCGAGTGGCGCGTGGTCCTGACTTTTTGGTTTGCCGCAGCAGTTTTTGCCGCAGCCGGTGTTCTGTTGTATGAATTCGCCTAAAGGCGTGTGGGGTGGTTCTGTGTGGGAAAAAAAGGGCGTCCACCGGACCGTGGCATTCTTACCACTATACTGACCATCCTGATAGTGGGGCTGTTTATGGTCTTCAGCGCCAGCTATTACGAGGCTACCCAGGATTCCTCGGATCCTTATTATTACCTGAAGCGCCAATTGATCTGGTCCCTGATCGGGTTAGTCGCCATGTACGTCATTTCCCGGGTGGATTACTGGAAACTGGGCGGCTATTCGCGTTACATACTTTTCATTGCAATTATTTTATTAATACTGGTAGCCATCCCCGGTATCGGCAGGGAATCGAGGGGATCACGGCGTTGGTTGGGGTTCGGCCAACTCGGTTTCCAGCCGTCCGAAGTGGCAAAATTGGCCATGGTGTTTTACCTTGCCTGGTTCTTCTCCCAGGGCAAGGTTTACGCCACCAACATAAAAAAGGGGATACTCCCCTTCCTTGGTGTCATAGGGCTTGTCGGTTTTCTCATCATGCTTCAGCCCGACCTCGGCACAGCGGTTTCCATTGCCGGTACAGGGTTCGTAATGCTCTTTGCCGCAGGTGCCCCACTGACTTACCTTGCGGGCATAATGGCTAGCGCTATCCCCGGGGTGTTCGCCCTCATCTTTACCGAGGACTACAGGCGGAGACGGTTTCTATCATTCTTGGACCCGTGGAAAGACCCCTTGGGCACCGGTTATCACATTATACAAGGGTTATACGCCCTGGGTTCCGGCGGGTTATTCGGTTTGGGTTTGACCCAAAGCCGCCAGAAGTACTTCTACCTCCCGGAGCGCCATACGGACTTCATCTTCGCCATACTGGGTGAGGAACTCGGGTTTATCGGGAGCCTTACCCTGTTGGTGCTTTTCACGCTTTTTGCCTGGCGTGGTTATCGTGTTGCGCTGACGGCGCCGGATACAATGTCAAGTCTCCTGGCCGTGGGGCTGACGACCATGGTTCTGATTCAGGTGATAATCAACATCGGTGTGGTGACATCCATTCTTCCCATAACCGGTATTACCCTGCCTTTTGTCAGTTTCGGGGGTTCCAGTCTCGTCTTTTCCCTTGCAGGGGTTGGGCTTTTGCTGAACGTTTCCCGATACTGCCGCTATTAAATCGTCCGGGGGGTGATACCTGTAAATTTCAGAAAGGCTGGAGAGGCCCGTGTCGTGCTGACGGGCGGTGGGACAGGTGGTCACATCTACCCGGCACTTGCCATAGCCCAGAGGCTGAAGGAAAAACACGCATCGATTGAGATACTCTACGTTGGAACCCATGAGGGCATGGAAGCCGGTCTGGTGCCATCGTATGGTATTGCCTTTGAAGGGATCTCCGCCATGGGCCTGGTTGGCAAAAGGCCGGGGGATGTGGTCCGGGGCCTTGCCGCTCTTGCTCAGGGGGTAACCCAGGCCCTGTCCGTGCTACGGAATTTCCGCCCGGGGCTGGTTCTTGGCACGGGTGGGTATGTTTCGGGACCGGTCATAATGGCCGCGGCCCTGCTAAGGGTTCCCATTGCCATTCAGGAACAGAACGCCATTCCCGGAGTCACCAACCGTCTGCTCGGCCGTTTTGCACGCCTGATAATGGTCGCCTATGAGGAAGCGGCGCCTTTTTTTAGAGGACGTGCCAGGGTCCTTGTTACCGGCAACCCGGTCAGGCCGCAGGTCCTGGAGGCCGACAGGCACAATGCGCGTCTTAAGAGGGGCATTCACCCCGCTGAGAAGCTGGTGGTTATCTTCATGGGTAGTCGCGGCTCGGCAACGGTTAACGAGGCCATATCTGAAACGATTCCCCTTCTGGCAGGCAAGGCCGGTGTGAAGGTCATATTCGCCACGGGGCCGGCGCATTTTGACAGGGTG
>DYIG01000094.1:0-1766 GCA_020723725.1 Thermaerobacter marianensis
AAACGACCTTGCCAGTCTTCTTCTGTAGGGGGGTTGGGAGAGGGGGACCTATCCTGTTTAACCCGAAGTATTCTTCCATTATGGTACGGGCAACTGGAGCTGCGGCCAAACTGCCGCCCCCGCCGTGAGTTATAAAAACTGATACCGCAATCTCGGGTTTGTCATAAGGCGCAAACCCTATAAACCAGGCAAAGGGTTCTTCATCCTTTTTCCCGGTCTCAGCTGTTCCAGTTTTTCCGGCAACACGAATTTCCCTGCCCAGTGTCTGCAGGCTCTTGCTAGCAAAATCGCCGAATGACCCGTAAGCCGTTCCATAGGCCGAATCAGGTCCGCTCCAACCGGTATTAAACTGCGTAACCGCCAGCATGCCCTTTCGAACGGCGTCAAGGTTCTCCGGTTTGATATCCAACTTCGCAGCAACCTGAGGACCGAATTCCTTTAGCACCCGGCCATCCGGTGCTACTATTGCCTTTACCACATAGGGGCGGTACCTGACGCCGCTGGCCAGGGCCGCCGTAAAATTCACCATTTGCAGCGGTGTAAATTGATTATCATCCTGGCCAATGGACCAGTTAAGGTTTTGGGCCTTATACCAGATGGGGTCCAATTTATTGCGTTTACGCTTTGTTTCCGGACCGGCTATCCAGCCGCTTATTTCCTTGATACCATCCCTGCTCTCAAGCCCCGTCTTCTCGCCAAACCCGAATTTTTCCGCCATCTTGATCATGGTCTCAATCTTCATCCTGGTGGCCATTTCGTAGAAATAAACGTCACAGGACCGACCCAAAGCCTGTTCAAGGTTTACGATGCCGTGCGTACCCCAGTCCCCGAAACGGATGCTGCCGACCTGTCGGAATCCCGGACAGGAAACCCTCTCCCTTGGATTTGTAACGTTGGCTTCCAGGGCGGCCAGCGCTGTAACAGGCTTAAACGTAGAGCCTGGCGGAGCGGCATCCAACGTAGCGTGGTTCAACAGAGGCTTGCCTGGGTCCACCTGCATCTGTGCCCATTTCTTATCGAAACCGGAAGCCTTTGACCCGGGTGTATGCGCAGACCTCTCCGCGAAATCGGCAGGGTCATAGGCCGGCACGGAAGCCATCGCCAAAATCTCCCCTGTGCGAACGTCAATGACAACTGCCGCACCGTATTCCGCTCCGCACCCCAAAGGACAGGCCTTTGTCCGCAGTTTCCGGAGGTGCTCCATTTGGTCCATAAGGGCCTTCTCCGCCACGGCCTGCAAACGACTATCGATGGTGAGTATGAGGTTATTCCCTGGTACCGGGGGTTGCTCTCGAATCAGCCGCACGGGCCTGCCTTGGGCATCCACTTCTATTTGCCTCAGGCCATCCTTGCCCTGAAGGCCTAATTCGTCAGGGGATTCAGCCTTTTCAGGGTCGCCATTGTACGACAGTTCCACGCCATCGGCGCCCTGCATGGCTGGCCCCTTGTCGGCACGTTTAACCTGTCCAAGTATGTGAGCGGCAAGTCGGCTCCCAATAAGGTCCTCAAAACCGCTGAGCCCAGGGTAATCACGAACCGGCCGCACCTCGACGACCACACCCGGCAGGTCATGCCGGTGTTCCTCTAGCACCGTGTGCGTATTTTCATCAACGACACGGAGCGGCACCGATTCATACGGTCGGCCATAGGCCGGTTGCAGGCGTTTTTCCGCCTCCCTGATCTCAACTTCCTCAACACCCAGTATCTTGGAAAGTAGTTTCAGGGATTTTTCGGGCATCGGGGTGCCCGTATATACAAGAGAGGCC
>DYIG01000094.1:1776-6458 GCA_020723725.1 Thermaerobacter marianensis
AAACGGGCTTATTGGTCGCCAGGACCCGGCCTCTGCGGTCGAGCACCTCCCCTCTAGGGGCAGCTATGGAAACCAGGCGGATACGCTGGCCAACAGAAGCCTCTTCCCAGTGTTGCCCCTGGTAAAGTTGCAGGTAACCCAGCCGTCCCATTAGAGCTAGGAATGCCACAAAAACAACGGCTGTCAGGACGTTGGAGCGTCGAGCCATTTCCTCCTGGTTCAAGGCTGGGCCCTCCTTTCAGCCAGCGCCTTGTTATTATGTAAATTAACATAAATTCAGACCCAAGGTCCCCTGACCTCCAGCGGGCTTAAACCCATCATCAGCCAGCGGCGGAACCGCATCATGGGCTTATAGAGCGCCACCGTTAGGATCCCGTTTAAAACCGCTCCAACAAGCCAGGATTTAAGGTGAAGAATGGAATCATAGGCGAGGCCCCCTACTTTTAATAAAAGAAGAATAACAAAGGCTTTAAGCAGTGAGCCCACTAACGATACAACCCACGGCGTAAAATAAATCTCCCTGTTGACCTTCTGACCCGCCACACCTGCCAGGAACCCCACTGCAATATAAGCAACGGTGAAAAGACCGATAAACCTCCCATTGAGGAGGTCCATAACCAGCCCCAGGGCCGCCCCCGCTACCAACGCTTCTTTCACGCTAAAGATAAGTCCGAGTGAAACACAAAACACCAGCAGAAAATCTGGGTGGACGCCCATAAATATCAGGGAAGGTGCAATGGACCACTGAATCACCAAAACCCCAAAGCCCAGCAAGAAAAAGGCCAGACGCCTGTTATTCATTACCCCGCGTTCCCCCGCTATCTGGGCTGACCGATCCCGGGTTTGCCGGAAGCAGGACCAGAACCTCTTCAATGGTGTTAAAGTCCACCGCAGGCCGAATGTAGGCTGTTTTAACCAAACCGTTGTCTTCGGTCTTGACGGATTCTACCGTGCCTATCGGCAACCCCTTCGGGAAAACCTGGCCAAGTGATGAGGTTACCACCTTATCCTCGCGCCTGACATCCGCGTCTCGGTTAAAGAATTTCATCCGCAGGAAACCGTCGACATTGCCCTTTCCGGTGGCCACACCCATGGCCCGGGATGACTGCCTCTGTATAATCGCCCCTACCCCGCTCTGAGGATCTGTAATAAGCATTACATTTGCTGAATGAGGAGCCACCTTGGTAACCCTTCCAACTAGTCCCTGGGATGTGACCACAACTGCCCCTTCTCTTATCCCGTCCTTGGACCCCCGGCTAATGATAATGGAACTGAACCAGGTATCGGGGTTCCTCGCAATAACCCAAGCCGCTTTGCTCTGTCCCGACCCCTCTATGGTGTGGCTCTGGCCAAACTGGAGGAGCGCTCGAAGCCTTTCGTTCTCCTGTCGTAGTTCCTCCACCTGGTTTTCGAGTTTCCTGAGGGAAAGTACCTCCTTTTCCAGAGCGGCGTTCCGTTCCTTCGTTTCCTTTATCGAAGCAATGTAAGACGTACCACGACTGACAGTGGCGCTAACCCTCGCCACTGCAAGCTGAAAGGGGCGCAGGACCTCTGATATAGCAGTCCCCGCCGGGTTCAAAAAAGCGACACCCCCGGCTGTATAGCGAACCGCAATAACCGCTACGATGACGATTATTACCGCTAACCAGAGGCGTCGGTCCTTTATGAACTCTCGCAATTACACCTGCCCCCCAGAGGCCCGGTGAAAAAGGCCCATCTGCCGCGTTGCCATCGTCACGAATCAGGCACCAGTGCGTTTTGAGCCGGTAAGCATTCTCCGGTATTTGTCTAGAGAATCCAGCATCTTGCCCGTACCTTTCACCACGCACAAAAGGGGTTCATCGCCAATCACAACCGGCATCCCTGTTTCCTCGCTGATCTTACGATCTAATCCCCTTAGAAGGGCGCCTCCGCCGGTCATCACGACCCCACGGTCCATTATATCGGCTGCCAATTCGGGTGGCGTACGTTCCAGGGTGACCTTAATAGCCTCCAATATCTGGCTAACAGGCTCGCTGAGCGCCTGCCTTACCTCCGCTGCCGTCACACGCAGGTTCCTGGGCAAGCCCGTAACCAAATCGCGACCCCTGACCTCCACCGCTTCACCATCGTTCACACTATAGGCAGAACCGATGGAAATCTTGATCTCCTCGGCCGTGCGTTCACCAATGAGCATGTTATAATTTCTTTTTACATAGTTGACGATGGCTTCATCCAATTCGTCACCCGCCACCCTGATCGAGCGGTGTGTAACGATTCCCCCAAGGGATACTATGGCAACTTCGGTTGTCCCTCCTCCGATATCTACCACCATGCTACCGGTGGGTTCAGAAACTGGAAGCCCTGCCCCGATTGCTGCCGCCATTGGCTCTTCAATGGTATATGCTTCTCGGGCCCCGGCCTGGATTGCTGCATCTATGACTGCCCGCTTCTCCACCTCCGTGACACCGGATGGCACTCCAACCACTACCCTTGGACGAAAGATCGACCAACCCCGGCCCGCTTTGATGATAAAGTGCCGCAACATCGCCTGTGTTATGTCAAAGTCAGCTATAACACCGTCCCGGAGCGGTCTAATAGCCACTATATTGCCAGGGGTTCGCCCAATCATGCGTTTGGCCTCATTACCTACAGCAACGGGCTGTTTTGTATCCACCTGGATGGCCACGACCGAGGGCTCCTGCAACACAATGCCCCGACCGCGCACATAGACCAGGGTATTGGCTGTGCCCAAATCAATTCCCATATCCCTGGAGAAATACTTTGCCAGACTGTTAAGCATCTACCGCCCCTCCCAGCACCACGCTAGAGGACGGGTGAAAAAGGCCCATCTGCCGGCTCTCGTCGTCGCTCGTCCCTGCGGCGTACCGTGAAGTACGCCTCACTCCTCGCTCCTCGGCACCTTGTATCTGAACCTTTTTGACCGGCCCTCTTAACATAAGCTTTTTCACCACGCCACTAGAACCTGATGCCCTGTTCACGAAAACTGACATACCTATTGTCCCCGATAACGAGGTGGTCCACCACCTCAATACCCAGCAAACGCCCAGCTTCCGCCAAAACCCTTGTTACCTGAACGTCCTCCCTGGTTGGCGCGGGATCCCCACTTGGGTGATTATGCACCAAAATCAGGGATGCTGCATTCTTGCGAATTGCAGCCTTGAAGATCTCCCTGGGGTGCGCGGTTGAACTATCAAGAGTCCCCACCGAGTTTGTCTCAACCGAAATCACCCGATTACGTGCATCAAGCAGGATCGTCCGAAAACTCTCCTGCTCAAGGTACCGCATTTCTTCCATCAAGAGCCTGCCAACATCTGCTGCGGAGCAGATTTGCACCTTTTCCCCGAGTTCCAACCCCACACGGCGGCCTATTTCCATCGCCGCTTTCAATTGGATCGCCTTCGCAAGACCTATCCCTTTTATTACAGTGATCTCTTCAATGGCTGCGCTTTGCAGAAACCGCAGAGCACTACCTTCTTTGCCAGGGCTGGCTGAACCCCGCCCCGTCCCCATCAGCAAAAGCTCGCTCGCCAAATCAACGGCTGACCGGCCGCTGCTGGCATCACCCGTTCTTAAAAGGATGGCCAGGAGCTCTATATTGGACAAAGCGGAAGCCCCATGGCGGAGAAGGCGTTCACGCGGCCTGTCGCTGGAGGGCAGTTCCTTCAGGGTATACCGCCTTTCAGTTCCTACCTTTGAGGCACCCCCCTCTGGACGTTAAGCAGCTCAACCCCAAACTCCCTGAGCATGGTTGCCACTCGCGCCAGAGGTAGACCTACAACGTTATAAAAGCAACCATTAACCCCTGTAACAATTGTTGCACCCAGTCCCTGAATGGCATAGGCGCCGGCCTTGTCCATCGGCTCCCCGGTAGCAACATATGCCTCTATCTCCTCACGGGAAAGGCTGCGCATGTGAACAGTAGTACATTCCACTCCCGTCAGGATTTTATTCGTCGCACTATGAACAATGGCTACGCCGGTATAGACATTGTGGCTGCGACCCTGGATTAAGCCAAGCATCCTGGATGCGTCCATGACTGACGACGGCTTCCCCAATACCTGGCCGTCAACAACCACCACGGTATCAGCACCCAATACCAACAAATCATCAGCTAATCCTTCTGCAATAGCCCGGGCCTTGGCCAATGCTAAAATCCTGACCGTTTCCTCAGGGTCTTTCCCCTCCTCAAGCACAACGCTTTCATCAATATTGCTTTCGCTAACTGAAAAGGACAAGCCGAGTTGAGCCAAAAGATCGCGACGGCGTGGGGAAGCGGATGCCAGTACGATTCGCCTCACCCCTTAAATCCTCCTCGAAAGCAAGATGCCGCCAAGGCCCCCAATCGCCCCAGCAAGGTTGACTTTCAAGGAAAACCCAAAGGTAAAAGCAAAATCAAGGAGCGAAATTGCACGCGGTTCAAGGGCAAGCGACCCTGCACGTGAAAATACAGGAGCCACAGCGGTAAGGGCGTCACCCACCCTGTTCCCAATAAACAAGCCGAAGAGAATAAATACTAAAACAATTAACCAATTGGCCCTTCTCCCGCGCAAACTCGTCCCTCCATATCACATTCCTACAAAAAGCTAAAAACCTACCTAAGTGTAGCAGAAGCCACCTTAATGCAACAAACCCCAATAAAGACCCATAATTACCATTTTTTTGTACTAAACTTTCTCGCC
>DYIG01000095.1 GCA_020723725.1 Thermaerobacter marianensis
CAAAAACGCAGGCCGACCAGGATAAAATGGGCGAATCGCTCGCCAGGCTGGCCGAAGAGGACCCGACCTTCAGGATGCACACTGACCCCGATACGGGGCAGACGATCATTCGCGGTATGGGCGAGCTTCACCTTGAGATCATCGTTGACCGCTTAATGCGCGAATTCAAGGTTCAGGCCAATGTGGGCAAGCCCCAGGTAGCTTATAAAGAGACCATTAAGAGCGCCGTCAAGGCGGAAGGCAAGTACGTCCGACAGGCGGGCGGTCGTGGTCAGTACGGGCATGTCTGGTTGGAACTGGAACCTCTTGAGCGCGGCAAGGGCTTTGAGTTTGTCAACAAGATTGTTGGCGGTGTGGTTCCTAAGGATTATATCCCGGCGGTAGAGGCGGGTATCCGGGGAGCCATGGAGAGCGGGGTCTTGGCAGGGTATCCGATGGTGGACGTGCGGGCGACTCTCTTTGACGGGTCTTATCACGAAGTTGACTCTTCGGAGATGGCGTTTAAGATCGCTGCTTCCATGGGTTTCAAAGAGGGCGCCGCCAAGGCCAACCCGGTGTTGCTGGAGCCCATAATGAAGGTTGAAGTTGTCGTCCCTGAAGAGTACATGGGCGACGTCATGGGTGACCTGCAGTCAAGGCGTGGTCGAATCGAGGGTATCGACATTCGGGGAACCCTGCGGGCTATCGGCGCCTTTGTGCCGCTGGCCGAGATGTTTGGATATGCTACAGACCTACGCTCCAAAACCCAGGGGCGCGGGACTTACTCGATGCAGTTTGATCACTACGACGAGGTTTCCCGCCACGTCGCAGAGGAAATTGTGAACAAGGCTCAGGCCCGCACGGCAGTGCGGAAATAAATATTAAAAAGGTTATTAGAGTTGGGGAGGTAAATGAAGAATGGCTAAGGCGAAATTTGAGCGTACCAAACCGCACGTAAACGTGGGTACCATCGGTCACGTAGACCACGGCAAGACCACTCTGACTGCGGCCATTACCTTCGTTCTGTCAAAGCAGGGCAAGGCGAATTTCATGGCCTATGATCAGATCGATAAGGCTCCGGAGGAGAAGGAGCGCGGTATTACCATTAACACCGCGCATGTCGAGTATGAAACTGATAACAGGCACTACGCCCACGTGGACTGCCCGGGTCACGCCGACTATGTTAAGAACATGATCACCGGTGCAGCTCAGATGGACGGTTCCATTCTTGTCGTTTCCGCTGCGGATGGTCCCATGCCTCAGACGCGCGAGCATATTCTCCTGGCTCGTCAGGTCGGTGTCCCGGCGATGGTGGTTTTCATGAACAAGGTTGATATGGTTGACGAGGCGGAACTACTCGATCTGGTTGAGCTTGAGGTGCGCGACCTTCTTTCCAGCTACGAATTCCCTGGTGATGAAATCCCCGTCGTCAAGGGTTCCGCTCTCAAAGCCCTTGAATGCGGTTGCGCGCAGCGGGATTGCCAGTGGTGCGGTAAGATTCTCGATTTGATGGATGCGGTTGATTCCTACATACCGACACCAGTTCGTGACATCGACAAGCCGTTCCTTATGCCTGTTGAGGACGTATTCACCATAACCGGGCGTGGTACGGTTGTCACCGGTCGCGTTGAGAGGGGTCAGGTAAAGGTTGGTGACGAGATTGAGATCGTCGGTTTAGCCGAAAAGCCGCGCAAGACGGTCGTAACCGGCGTTGAGATGTTCCGTAAACTGCTTGACCAAGCCATGGCCGGGGATAACATCGGCACCTTGCTTCGTGGTATTGAAAAGAACGATGTTGAACGCGGCCAGGTTCTGGCGAAGCCGGGGTCTATCAACCCGCACAAGAAGTTTGAGGCTCAGGTTTATGTTCTGACGAAGGAAGAGGGCGGTCGGCACACCCCGTTCTTTAACGGATACAAGCCGCAGTTCTACTTCAGGACTACTGACGTCACTGGCAGCATCAAGCTCCCTGAAGGCGTTGAAATGGTCATGCCCGGCGACAACGTTAAGATGCAGGTAGAGCTGATTGACTCTATCGCCATTGAGGAAGGCCTCCGCTTCGCTATCCGTGAGGGTGGCAGGACTGTAGGCGCCGGTGTTGTGACGGCTATTATTCAATAAAAGTTACGAGGGACCTTTTCCCCATCTGCTATTGAGCTCTTTGACAATGCTATAAAGGGGGGGTAACGATGGGTAAGCAAAGAATCAGGATTCGGTTAAGGGCATTCGATCATGGAATCTTGGATCAGTCGGCCAGCAAGATAGTGGAGACAGCCCGGCGTACGGGTTCCCAGGTTTCTGGTCCGGTGCCGCTGCCAACGGAGAAGCAAGTGTACACTGTTCTTACCGCCCCCAATGGGGAGAAGGATATCCGTGAGCAGTTTGAAATGCGGACTCATAAGCGTCTGATAGACATACTTGAGCCGACGCCAAAAACAGTTGACGCTCTTATGAGGCTGGATTTGCCGGCTGGCGTGGATATCGAGATTAAGTTGTAGGCAGGAGAGATCTGAAGATGGCCAAGGGGATAATTGGACGAAAAATCGGGATGACCCAGGTCTTTGACGAAGAGGGTCGGGCGATTCCGGTGACGGTTGTTAAGGCCGGGCCATGTGTTGTTGTCCAAACAAAGACCGTCGAAAAGGACGGTTATGAAGCGGTACAACTGGGCTTTGGCGATGTTAAGGAACACCGTCTAAATAAGCCGGAGGCCGGGCGTTTCAAGAAGGCTGGGGTTAAGCCGGTTCGCCTCCTGCGGGAATTCAGGGTCTCAAATGCCGGTAAATATCAGGCCGGGCAGGTTGTTCGAGCCGACATCTTTACCGCGGGCGAGATGCTGGACGTCACAGGTATCAGTAAGGGTAAGGGGTTTGCCGGAACCATCAAGCGGCACAACTTCAACCGCGGACCTATGAGCCATGGGTCGAAGTATCACAGGGGGGTTGGTTCCCTGGGTGCTTCAAGCCAGCCGTCACGGGTCTTCAAGGGTCGCAAGATGCCTGGTCACCTTGGCGCGGAGCGCGTTACGGTTCAGGGCCTTGAACTTGTCCGTGTTGATGTGGACCGGAACCTGTTGCTCATTAAGGGCGGGGTTCCCGGGGCGCGTGGGGGATACCTTGAGATTCGGGCCTCAGTAAAGGCGAGGGGATAAAAGTATGCCAAGGGTTGCCTTATACAACGTTAAGGGTGAGACAGTAGGGGACATTGATCTCCCTGATAAGGTTTTCAATGTCGAAGTTAATCCCTCACTTTTGCACCAGGCTATTGTTTGCTACCTGGCTAATCAGCGCCAGGGCACGGCTTCTACTCGCACTCGCGGAGAGGTTAGCGGGGGTGGGCGTAAACCGTGGCGGCAGAAGGGTACCGGGCGTGCACGACAGGGGAGCATCCGTGCCCCTCACTGGCCCGGGGGCGGTGTGGTATTCGGTCCAAAGCCGCGTGACTATCGCCAGGAGATGCCCAAACAGGCACGGCGCCTTGCCCTGAGGGGGGCCCTTTCGGAGAAGGTGCGTCAGGGCCGTATCAGGGTTGTGGATCAACTTCAGCTTGATGAGCCTCATACGCGGGATATTGCTCAGATGTTGCGGAGCTTTGAATTAACTGGACAAAAGGCTCTTATCGTTACAGCTGATACCGACCGTAATGTCTATAAGTCTGCTCGAAATATACCCGGGGTAGCTGCTTTCAGCGCGCCGGAACTGAATGTCTATCAGGTTCTGAACCACAGCAACCTGATTATTACCAAGGATGCTGTGGAGCGTGTGCAGGAGGTGCTGGGGCGGTGAACGCCAGGGAAATTATTCGGTGGCCTGTTGTGACTGAGGATAGTATGGCCCGCATTGAGGAAGGCAAATACACTTTTGCTGTGGTTCCATCCGCGAATAAGACTCAGATTAAAAACGCCGTTGAGGAACTCTTTAAGGTAAAGGTCAAGAAGGTTAATACCATGAACATGCAGGGCAAGATGAAGCGGCAGGGCTTGCGTGCAGGTCGGCGCCCTTCATGGAAAAAGGCCATAGTTACCCTCCAAGAGGGTCAGAGCATTGAGTTCTTTGAAGGGCTGCGCTGACGGGAGGATTTGTAAATGCCGGTAAAGAGGTATAGACCAACTTCGCCGGGACGGCGCCAGATGACCGTCCTGGACTTTAGTGGGATTTACAGGGGCAGGCCGGAGAAGTCCCTGGTGGAGTCTCTGAATAAGTGCGCCGGCCGGAACTTTCAGGGGCGCATCAGTGTGCGTCACCGAGGGGGCGGGCATAAGAGGCTTTACAGGATTATCGACTTCCGTCGTGACAAGGATGGCGTGCCGGCCACCGTTGCAAGGATTGAATATGATCCCAATAGGACGGCTAATATCGCCCTATTGCATTATGCTGACGGGGAGAAGCGTTATATCCTTGCTCCATTGGGTTTGAAGCAAGGGGACACAGTGGTATCGGGCCCCGATGCGGACATCCGTCCGGGGAATGCCCTGCCGATCAGGCGTATTCCAACCGGTACTGTGATTCATAACATCGAGCTGCATCCAGGCAAGGGAGGCCAGATGGTTCGGGCTGCCGGGGTGGAGGCGCAGTTGGTGGCCAAAGAGGGCGACTATGCTCATGTTAGGCTGCCATCAGGGGAAGTCCGCCTTGTGAATATTGAGTGCAAGGCGACAGTAGGTCAGGTCGGCAACCTGGATCATGAAAATGTCACCATAGGCAAGGCCGGGCGTAACCGTTGGCGGGGTTGGAGGCCGACGGTTAGGGGTTCCGTCATGAACCCGGTAGATCACCCGCACGGTGGTGGCGAAGGTAGGGCGCCGATCGGGCGGAAGCAGCCTCTTACGCCGTGGGGCAAGCCGGCCTTGGGTAAAAAGACTCGCAAGCGCAAGAAGGCTTCTGATAAATATATAGTCAAGCGCAGGGGTTAAGGTTTGAGATCTGGGGGTTATTTTTAATGGGACGCTCTCTGAAGAAAGGGCCTTACGTAGATGCCAACCTTATTAAAAAAATTGAGGCCATGAATAAGTCTGGTGAGATGCGGGTTATTAAGACCTGGGCTCGGAATTGCACAATTGTGCCCGAGATGGTTGGACACACGATAGCTGTCCACGATGGCCGGAAACACTTCCCCGTATACATTACGGAGGAACTCGTTGGCCATAAACTAGGTGAATTCGCACCAACCAGGACTTTCAAGGGTCATGGTGGTCACACGGAAAGGTCGACGGCTCTGAAATGAACGGGGGAAGCGTGATGGAAGCCACAATTCAGAGAGAAGCGCGGGCGCATGCCAGATATGTTCGGATAGCTCCCAGGAAGGTTCGCATAGTGATTAACCTTGTACGGGGCAAACCGGTTAAAGAGGCTCTGGATATTTTGAAGTTTGTGCCAAAACGTGCGTCTCGGGTGGTTGAAAAGTTGATCCGGTCCGCTGTTGCTAACGCCACCCATAATCATGAGATGGATGAGGCCAGGTTATTTATTGAGCAGGCTTACGTAAACGAAGGTCCGGTAATGAAGAGAGTACGGCCGGAGATGCGTGGGCAGGCTTTCCCGATCCTCAAAAGAATGAGTCACGTTACGGTAGTCCTGCGTGAGCGAGGGGAGGGATAGGAATGGGACAAAAAGTGCACCCCAAAGCATTGCGAATCGGGATTATTAGAGACTGGGATGCCCGTTGGTATTCCCGAAAGGAATATGGCTCGCTTTTGCATGAAGATATAGAGGTCCGCGAATTCCTCAAGCGCAAGCTGAAGGATTCAGGGATTTCTCGTATCGAGATAAGCCGTGCGGCCAATCGGGTGACAGTTAATATACACACTGCCAAACCAGGAATGGTCATTGGTCGTGGTGGTACAGGGGTTGAACTGCTCCGTCAGGAGTTGGAGCGGAAGACGGGCAAGAGTGTTTCTTTGAATATTATTGAAGTCAAAGCCCCTGAATTGGACGCACAACTGGTTGCGGAGAGTGTTGCGCAGCAGCTTGAGCGGCGGGTGGCGTTTCGCAGGGCTATAAAACAGGCCGTTTCTCGATCCCGGCGGGCTGGAGCCAAGGGTGTCAAGATCATGGTTTCAGGCCGACTCGGTGGGGCTGAGCTCTCTCGCACTGAGTGGACCGCTGATGGCTCCGTCCCGCTCCACACCTTCAGGGCGGATGTTGACTACGGTTTTGCGGAGGCATTTACAACCTACGGACAGATAGGCGTGAAGTGCTGGATTAATCGTGGCGAGATTCTCCCTGAGAGCCGGGATAGGGGAGATGTTTCTATCCGGAGTAAGGGAGCCTTGAGGTCTGAGGAAACCGGAGAAGATCTGGTAGAGGTCGGTAAGCAAGCTGCCGATACCCTGAGCGCCGACACGAATGAAGGGGGTGCATAGGCCGTGTTGATGCCAAAGCGTGTAAAGTACCGTAAACAGCATCGTGGTCGTAGGAAGGGTCAGGCTGAGCGCGGCTCCACCCTGCTTCACGGTGATT
>DYIG01000096.1 GCA_020723725.1 Thermaerobacter marianensis
TCCGGGGGCAGCGTCACCTCGAGGACGGGGTCGTCGGCGCGGAAGATCTGCGGCAGCATCCGCTGGGCGAAGCGGCCGGCCAGCGTCCAAGGATCGACGCCCTGCTCGCGAGCCAGTTCCTCACACTCGGCCATCGTGATGGCCACGCCGGAATTGGGTTCGATGAGCAGGTGGTTCTCGGCGAGGAACCGGGCAAAAAGCATGCGGTGCCAATGCTCGTATGCACACTCGTGGACGAGGCGATCGATGGTTTGGGTGCCGCGGCCTGGATCGCGCCGGTCACCAAGCTGCCGGCCGTGGGCGCGGAGGCGGTTGCGCAACGCCCGCTGTTCCACCGTCATTGAGCTATACGGTTCATGATGATGCACGGCAAGGGCCTGGAGGGCCGAAAGGGCACCCGCCTCCGCCACCTCCCGCGCTCTGATGATGGTCCGCTCAAGCTGATTGCGGAGTTCGGTTGGCAATGCGCTCATCGTCTCACCCCTTTACCCGATGATCACTGGACCCTGTTTGATCTCCTCGAAAAGCTTCCCCTCGTGCTCCGCCAGCCAGGCCTTCACTTCCTCTTCCGTTTCCAACATCGCCCGCCGGACGGTGACGCGGCGGGCCTGCGGCTTGAGTCTACGGGCCGCCTCGGCCAGCGCCTGCGTGACACGCTCCGGAACCGCCGCGACGGCATCTCCGCGGGCGGCCAGCGGCTGGCGGTTCAACTCCTGCAGCAGGCTCTCATCGGTCCTGATGGCCGGCTCGGCGGGCGGCATCAGGCCGACATGGGCAAGGATCTGGTCTCTGGCGCTTTCATCAAGGGCCTGCCAGGAGGCGTCTGTCTGGAGAGTTTGAATTCCCTCCTCCACCGCTTTGCGCAGGGCTTCGAACCGTTCGGTCACCGCGGCGCGGAGGGCTGCGGCGACCTTCGCCCGGATGGGCGAGACGTGGTCGGTGTCGGCCAGCAAGGAACGGTTGGAACGGATGGCCTCCACTTCGGGCATGACCTCCGCGGCAACCGGGAGTCCCTCGGCGTGTGGGAGCAGACGTTCAAGGAGTTGCCAGCCGGGCAGGCGCTTTTCGGCCTGTGCCTTCAGAGCGGTCCAATCGTCAATCCATTGCTCAAGCTCAGCCTTCGCTTCCAGGATCGCCCCCAGTTGCTCCGTTCCGGTGAGACGCTTCAGGTCCTCGATTTTCCTCGTGTCCGGTCGCGCCGGCAGAGGCGGCTCACCCCCGGCGGCTCTGGCGAGTTGGATCAGTGCATCAAGGAACTGAGTCGCCTTGAGTTCCTCGTCACCGGAAATCACCGTCACGCCAGCCTTCTGGTAGAGACCGCGCAGGGCGATTTTATCCGTGGTGCCCAGACGCACCTTCTCGGGTCGAAACTCGGTGCTTTGGATGCGGTTCTGGTCGAGTTGGCCGGCCGCTATGGGCTGGCCGTTCAGCGTGGCGCGAAGAGCGCCGGCGCGATGCAGTGCCACCAGGGCGGCATCGATGGCGTCCTGCGGCCAACCGAAGGGCTCGGCCTTTAACTTCTTGCGCACATCGCCACCTCTGATGCCGGTACCGACAACGGCCATGACCTCCCGCGCCACAGGGTGGTCCTCTGTGGGCCTATCCCAGCCCACCACGCCAAAGGGGTGGTCGGAACCCTGGCGGGCCCGCTGCAGCGCAGCCTCCCATGCCCGGTGGTCACCCTCCGCAAAGCGGGGGAAGAGGCGGGCCAAAGCCGCTACGGTGGCGGTGGTGATCTTCGACGCCAACGAGTCGCCGTAGACCTCGTTGCCACCACCCTGGAACACCCTCGCGGCAGCCAACACCTGTCGAACAAGGTCATCCCGGGCCGCTTCCGCAACGCGGAGCCGGCTGATCATGCTCTCCCGGGCCTCTATGCCTGGGCCAGAACTGGGAACGCCCTTGGAATCAAGAACCTTTTGTGCCGCCTCCGCGTCAGTGATGCGCGCCCGGAGTTCGTCGGCGGCCTCGCGGGGCAGGAAGACATGGATGACGGGATCCTCTTGTCCCCGGCGGCGCGCCTCGTTCTCGACGTCCTTCTGGCTCGCGGACCAGCCGTCACGCATCCAGACGACGATCTGATCGCCGCCATGCGGGGGATCATCAAGCCGGGCGTGCAACGTTAAATTCCTGCGGATTTTTGCCTCCCCATGCACAGGACGGACCTCATTGATTATTTTTTGCACGGCCCCCGCCAGAAGTTGGTCGCGCTTGGAGTTAATTTCCTGCTCCTTTTGTTGCAATGCCGCGACTTTCTCCCGGAAGGCACGGTCCCACTCCGCGCCCTCCGTAGTTTGGAGACGGTATTCTTCGCCGACCTTCATCACGGTGCCGTCGGCGGCCAGGGACTCCAACACCGTCTCCACGGTCTTCCGGAAGGGACCGGAATCGGTGGCCAAATCCTCGACCAGCAGATCGGCAAGGCTTGCTGCCGTAGCACGGACACCGACATCCAGACCAGCTTCATCCGGCAGCTTGTTGATGAGGAAAATAAGCCCACACAATCGCTTCTTCAGCCGGCCCTGTTCGCTGCCGTCATCCAGTTCCTGAATCCTTGAGAAGATTTCATTCAACAGAACCCCGGTGTTCACAAGGTCGTGGGCGATGGCCTCAAAAAGCCCATCAGCGGGTATAACCACGCCCAAATTGCGTCCGGCGACATTCTTTAAGGCATCGTCGAGGATTCGCAATTGTGACCGCAGTTGGCTGTGGGTACCCGCGGCATCGACCGCCCTGAAGCACTCCTCCCAGAACCGCCGCCTCGTTGGGAGCAGTGGGTAGTCTTCGATAATGATCTGCCGATCCTCCATCCTCTCCGCCAGCCGAGTTCCCTGCAGGTGCTTGGAGATCTCGCCCGGATTCCGGTCAAGCACATTCCGTAACGGCTCGACTCCGCTCGGCTTTTTCTGGAGAAGGACCTTGCGGGTGACAGCCTCGACATCCGCGTCCGAGAGCTGAACGTTGATTCGAAAGCGATGAAGGAGTTTTTGTAGGAGTTGTGTTCCCGTGAGAGCCGACTGTCCCGAGGCAACGAGCATAACGCGGCTATCCATCTGGGTCTGAATGGCTTCGACGACCTCGGTGAAGATTACCGCCCGATCCGTCGAGTTACCAATGTACTGTTGGGCTTCATCAAGGATGAGAATGGTCAGGGGGAGTTCCCCATCGGACGAGAGAGCCTTGCGTGCCGCTTCGACGAACTCCTGTGTTGAGATATCTGTGGAGCGAACCGGGAACTGCTCCCGCAGCACCTGGCGGGCCTGCCGTTCATCGCCCGCGAAGTTGGGATCGCAGGCCAGAACCGCCTGCGCGATCGGGCCACTCACATATAAATTATTAAGTTCCTGGAACCAGTCCTTGCCGGCCCTTTCTATGGCATTGCGGACCCGGTCGAGATAGCCATGCTCACGGAGCCAGAAGCAAAACTGCGCCTGCGGATATTGGGCGGGCAGGCCGCAGGCCCGAAGAATGATCGAGAGGATGGTGAGACGCACGTGCTCCGCACTACCTGCGGGGAGCGTCCCGGCGGCAGCGACGGCGGGCTTGCCGGTCCGAGCAGCATGGGTATCCAACTCCCGGAGCAGGGCCACGATTTCTTCGGGAAGTTGAGGAACCAGGGAGCGCGCCGTGGAGCCATCGGTGAAGGGTGTATCTGCCCAAAGGTGCCCCAGCATCTTCAGCAGGTGGGATTTCCCGCTGCCGAAGAACCCGCTCACCCAGGCCGCATTCTGTCGAGGACGGTCCAACTGAGACAGGTAGCTTTGCAGGATGCGCTCAACGGCGTCACCATATTGGCCATCGCAGACGAAGGTTTCCAGTTCGGCTCGCAGTTCCTGTGCCGCATGGATGTCCTGCGTTGCCGTGATACGTGCTTGACCGTTGTTGGCCAAAGCGCTTGTACGCGGATCCCGTTCCAAAACCTCAAAGATCTTCATGGGGCACCTCCAGCGCCGTGCATCGTGATGCTGTAAGCGAGGTAGTTCCAACCGTCCTGGGCATCGAGAAGGCGGTAGTTGTTCCCGTCCTTCGTTCCGGGGAAGAAGATGACGAGCCTACCCTTGATGTCCGGCTCCACGGCACGAACTAGATTGGATACCCGGATAAAGCCGTAAAGGCTGGCGATACCTGTCACGGCTACAACCGTATTGTCGTCGCACTCCTGCAGAAGGTGGCGGAGGGCAGCGGCGACGCGCTCCGTGAAGTCACTCTCCAGCTTCAATGCCAGGTCGTCAGGGGTTTCGAAATACGCCTCCCGGTACTCGTCTTGGGCCATCCATTCCGCGAAGACGCGTGTGCAGTCGAACTCCTTCCACCCGTGGCCGGCTGCGCGCGTTCTCTGCTCGAATTCGCCCTTCCGGGCTTGGAGGGATCTTTCCAACTCTTTCTCGTAGACAACCATGATCACACGTTGGGCTCCGGCCACGGTCCTCTGCCAGGGCACCTTGATGTGCCGCTCATAGAGCGCCGCGAGGTCATCGATCCTGCTCATCGCCAGCCCGCCCCCATCACAGGATCCAGAACGGTCGGATCTATTTCAATCACGTCGCCCCCAATGTAGGCTTGGAGAAGCCGCAATTGCTTGGCCCTGAGTACCAGGTCGTGTAACGCTCCCGGCGCTCGGTCAAGCACGCTTGTCCATGGCGTTGTCAATAGTTCTTTGCCGGCAATGGAAAAAAGGGAACCCAGCCATAATGCGAACGCTAACGCACCCGGCGTCGGCTCCACGCGTCTCCTGATTTTCCGAACTCGTCCCTCCAGGTGGCCGGACTGGACCCAGGAACTGCCCGCATTGCGGATGACCTTGTCCAGAATCGACTCGTTGAGGCGGTCCCCGGTAGACATCTTGACCGCTTCAGTAAATGCCGACCGGACCAGTTCTTCTCCTGGGTTGAGGGAAAGAACGCTTGGTGCTGTAGCCCGCAATAAGGGATCACGGCCCAATGCGCATAGGAGGGCCAGCAGCGGCCGGCCCACCGTGTCGATCGCCCAGAGGCGCCGAAGCACACGGAAAATTGGGATCTTGGGATCAAGGCCGTAGAGTTCGCCGAGGCGTTGGTTGGTGAGCCGGCGCGTCGAGGCGGTGTTCTTTCCCAGGACGTTTTCGTCGATGATGGCCATCGCGTAGTCATCTCGCGTTGCGCTATCCGGCAAGGCGGCCAGTAGGTCGGTGAGTTCGGCCAGCATGATGGTGCGGCTAGTGTGCGTGCCTTTGTCACCGAATCTCAGCCCGGCGCGGGTGGCTGTTTCACACGGCTTTATTTGGGTCCATGCGGAAGAGGTAACGGTTGCTATCAAAACCAGGCTCCTTTCGCCGGCAAACTTGCCGGCATTCATTATATGCTATATTATTGGAAGGGGCAAGGCCCTTTACCGAGGCCACCAATGATAGATGGGGAGCCATGGTGGGATAGGCCATGAGGCCTGGGGGGCCATGTTCTCATGTGGGAGACAAACCCAACGACATGGCTTACCATTATATTTGCCGCCTGCTCGGTAACGTAACGTCAGGCACCTTGTTGCGGAGTTCTAGGGTTGGGTTCGACAGGTGAGGTGCGTTCGAAGTGTGGTCAAAGGGAACAAGTAGTCAACGTATTGCGGTCATAATTGTGGCCACGGTTCTCTTCTTTTTCCTCGTTCCCCTGTTCCCGGGTTCGTCCCAAGATCCAAATAACTTATTCCTCGATCGTCTTTCCGCCGCCCTGTTATTTGGAACTCTGATTGCTCTTCTTTGGTATACGGAGGAGACTCATTTGTTGCGGGTAGCTTCATATCAGCAACTCGAATTATCTGTGAAACCATTTCTCGCGATCACCAGTCAGGATGGCGGAAAAGTAATCGAGGTTGTGAATGTCGGTAACGGTACGGCGATAAACATCGAATTGGAGCCAACCTGGCTCAGCGAGGAATTCGGCATTAGGATGGAGTATCCGCAAATCCTTTCCCTCCGCCCTGGTGAGCGGGAGACCATAGTTGTCAAGAACTTCAGTGGCGGAAGCCCCACCGATTTTCCTTTCGGTGCCCATTTGGACCCTAAGTATTCAAACAGGAACATATTCCTGGTTGCCCATTTCGACGACGTAATCAATCATCACCATACTCAGGAGCTTCTACTTGGAAAAGGCGGACCAAAGATACTCACGGGAGATCCTCAAAAAACGCCAATAATTGACGGAGGCTGATCAGTGATGCCGATCGGCTGAGATGAGAACGCCGGCACCGACTGCCTGGCCGGTTATACCGCCCCTATGGTCCACCGCCCCACGTTGTCCGCCCCACCACCGCCATCGCCGCGTGTGCCCCCCGAATCCCTTTCCGGCTCCTCCCGATCCTGCCCCCGCCGGTTTTCCCGGTGGCAAGGGGTGAGCATATCCTCCCGGTCTGCCAACCGCTCCGGTATCCCTCCCTTGTTCC